>CAYJHS010000133.1:1252-7341 GCA_964369815.1 uncultured Desulfovibrionaceae bacterium | reverse complement strand
AAAAATAAAATTTTCTTCAGGTGATTGATTGGGCGGAAACTCCATGCTCTGTATCATACTTTCATCGACGTAGAGCTGGTTAATACCCGTGGTTGGTTCGATAAGTATGCGCCAAAAACCAATTTTTGATGACCGCAATGCCTCTTGTATCCAGTCTTGAGTAATAACAGTATGTAATTTTGCATCAGTTTTTTTCGCCATGAGTGCATTACTCCTTCAGGAAACAAAATCAGAAAATTTAAAGCGTACAACCTCGTAAATACAGTTATAATATACAATAAGACTTTTTTTTATAAAAGGAAAGGGCTATTTTCTTAAAAAATAATAGTGTATATACTTTACCACAGTAGCAAACACGTCAAAAGCAGAGGGGAAAAATGCCACTACGTACTAATATACACACTTATTCTAGCGGTGTCATTCCATTTTTTTCTTCTTACACATCAAGTAAATACAAGCTTCAACAAAAATCTGCCATCTACAGAACAATGCACCAGCGCCTTGCCCCTTTGCACCAACATGAAACAACAAACATAAAAAATTTTACGCATTGCTTATATGGTCAAGACAGTGATTTTAGCCAACAAAAAACAGTCATCCTCGCCCATTTTGATATACAAGGCATAGTTGACCCTCATGTAAAACATCAATGTATGTGCTTTCAAGAGCTTGGTTATAAAGTTATTCTTGTAAGTGGATCCCCTCTTGCCTATGCCCAAAACGAAAAAGACAATCCCTGCGCCGACGCCTGCCTCTATCGCAACTGCCAAGGCTACGACTTCACCTCTTGGAAGGCAGCACTACATTTTTTCCCTTCTCTTTATAACTGTCCGGAACTTATCCTCACCAATGATAGCTACTTTGGTCCCTTGTGGTCTTTGAAAAAGATACACGCACATATGCAACGTTTTCACTGTGATTTTTGGGGTATGACTTCAAGCGTGCAAGTGCTACCACATTTACAAAGCTATTATCTTGTCCTCAAAGCTCAAGTTTTACAACATACTGCGCTAAAAGATTTTTTTTCTCTTGTACCATTAAGCTCTGCCCGCCGTGATGCCATTAATCTTGAACTTTCCTTCACTGCATGGCTGTCTCAAGCAGGCTTTGTTCCCGCCGCCGCAGCCAATATTCTAGGCGGAAGCATAAAGCATATGGCAAAGATAAACCCCACCCTCCACGGGCATAAAGATATACTTGCTTTTAGCAATGCCTCTTTTAAGGGCGTGCCCCTTTTTAAAAAAGAAGCCCTACGCAGTCCCGATGGTTATGCCACATTTTTGGATTATGCAGAACAACACAAATACAGTTACCCATTTGATTATATAGATAAATTCTTTCTTCGCATACGTTCTGGTCTTGCACCTGAACGTGGCAGAGAAAAACAATACCCTGCCTTTCCACCTGACGTTTTAAGCTTATATAAAGATGTACACGAATACTTTTTTCGTTATCAAAAATCTGAAAATACATACAAATTATCAAAAAAAAATAAAGAGCACACGCCTTTTGCCGTGTATATTCATGCAAGTTCTGTTCATGCGCTCAAAGAACTTTCCCCCTACTTAGCCTATGTCCCTCGTTATGCCCATATATATGTAATCACAGAACATGAGCACTTTATACAAGCTCACAAAGACCTACTTGCCCCCTATGCTTTTGCACAGGTCATGGTGCAAGAGGGACTACGGAAAAGTATGGCAGCACTACTATTAAACATATGTGATACCTTAGAAAACTACAAACACGCCCTCATTTTAAAAGCTAGCCCCATGCACATAAACAAGACCATTGACGCAAAATGGCGACATTCCTTGTATGACAACTTGCTCGGTAGCCAAGAACGAGTGGCGGCAAGCATTGCTCTTTTGAGGGAAGATATGGAGATTGGAATTCTTGCTCCGCCCTGCTACCCTCCCTTCTTGCGCGCTCAACAAGGCAGCGAACATGCACTTATGCGAGAATTTTTGCATGTCATGCACATAGACCTTGCCCCTGATGTGGCCATCGACTATCCTCTGGGCGGCATGTTTTGGTGCCAACCAAACATACTTAACCCATGGAAAAAATTAGGTCTTACCAAGGAACACTTTGCACGTTTTGCCATAGGAATTATGGATGAACGCAAAGCCAACGCCCCCTGCCTTGCCTTAGCGCTGGAAAAACTCCTCTTTTTTGGTTGCGGACTCCAAAAAGAAAAAGGAAAAAAATGGGCGCGATTACCTTTAAGATAAATATTGAATAAAGGTTTTTTGAAAGGGATGGGAGGCACATTATCCCGATTTTAACAGTATTTACTTTATGTGTGTGGGGAAGCACCCCCCCATCCTTCCTCAAAACGCGCCCATTAACCACTCCCTTAAAAAATAAATGAAAGAAGATGAGCCTGACACAACACAAGCTATCTATTTAATTTTAAAGCCTCTTTTATTTGACTAGCAAATAAAAGAGGCTTCTGAAAGTTTTTTGAAGGGGGGTTTGAGGGGAAACTTTTGTTCACAAAAGTTTCCCCCCAAAAAAACTCCCATAATAAAAATCAATTACATTTGCGCAACAATAGCACGTCCAAAGGCGGAACAAGCCACTTGTGTTGCACCGTCCATTTGGCGAGCTAAATCTTTAGTAACACTCTTAGCTTGTATGGCTTTTTTGATGGCACTGCGAATGAGGTCAGCAGCTTCTTTCCAGCCGATATATTCAAGCATCATGGCACCGGAAAGAATGACAGCACCGGGATTGGCGGTATCAAGTCCAGCTTCGGTGGGGGCGGTGCCGTGGGTTGCTTCAAACACAGCGATGCCGTCACCAATGTTTGCTCCGGGGGCAAGACCTAGGCCGCCGACAGTGGCTGCAAGGGCATCGGACATGTAGTCGCCATTAAGGTTTGGCATGGCAAGGACGCTATAGTCTTCGGGGTAAAGCAAAATATTTTGGAACATGGCATCAGCAATGCGATCTTTAATAACTATTTTTCCGGCGGGTATCTTTCCGGCATATTTTTCTTTCACATCTTCTTCGGTGACGGTGACATCGCCAAATTCGGTGGCGGCTAGTTCATAGCCCCAGGTGCGGAAAGCACCTTCGGTGAATTTCATAATATTACCCTTGTGTACGAGAGTCACGCTTTCACGTTTATTTTGTATAGCGTATAAAATGGCTTGGCGCACAAGACGTTGAGAGCCTGTTTTACTCATGGGTTTGATGCCAATGCCGGAGTCTGTGCGTATGTCGCGCCCAGTCATTTTTTTGATAAGTGCCATAACTTCGGCAGCTTCAGGGCTTCCATTTTCCCATTCAAGACCACAGTAGACATCTTCTGTATTTTCACGAAATACCACCATATCCACTTTTTCTGGTGCTTTCATGGGGGACGGTACGGGAGAAAAATACGCCACGGGACGCCCACAAGCGTACAAGTCCAAGAGTACACGCAAAGCCACGTTGACACAGCGAATGCCCTTAGCCACTGGTGTCATAAGGGGGCCTTTTATGGCTACACCATATTTTTTGATGGCCTCAAGGCTTTCGACAGGGAGCGGTTTACCTGTCGTAGACTCTGCTTTACCGCCGGCAAGAATCTCTACCCAGTCGATTTTTCGTTCGCCGCCATACGCTTTTTCAACAGCGCTATCAAACACCATTTGTGCTGTATTCCAAATATCTGCCCCAATACCATCACCAGGAATATAGGGAATGGTAGGATTGTTAGGAGTTGTTAAACTTTTGTCTTCATTCACTTTAATGGCTTCACCCATAATTTGCTCCCTTTACTCAAGTCTTTAAGCTGTATGTTTACTCAATCAATTCTAATATTTTTGAACAATATACTTGTTAAAAAATATTAATTATGTCAGAATCAACAAAATTTTACACAAAAATTCATCTTGACATTTGTGTATACAAACAAAGTGTCGTGTATGCAAGCATAAAAAAGATATCATTAGACTTGCGTATCTCAAAATGATGCCTATCCTATAAGTATAAAAATAGCATTAACAACACATTTCAATTGCCTTCTTTGCGGATTATCTTGGTGTCATGGCCGGACGAATGCAAAGTAGTCCTTCAAACCCACGAATAACAGCGTCCTTTGCAAATAAGGAGACGCACCCATCGAGAAAAAAATGGGGGCTGTAACTATTAATACATCATGGTGTAAAGGCTGTGGCGTTTGTGTGGCTTTTTGCCCAAAAAGCGCCTTAAGCATTGTAAACGAAAAAGCCGCGCATGATGCAGAAAAATGTATTATTTGTGGCATGTGTGAACTATATTGCCCAGACCTTGCCGTCAGCGTTGATAAGACTCAAAAAGGTAAAAAAATCAACAAAGAAGAGGTGATATAATGAGCGGAAACAAAACAGTTTTTGTCCAAGGCAATGCTGCCTGTGTGGAAGGAGCGCTCTACTCCGGTTTAAGTTTTTTTGCCGGCTATCCCATCACCCCTTCCACAGAAATTGCTGAAGAGTTAGCCGTCAAATTACCCAAACGTGGCGGCACTTTCATTCAGATGGATGACGAAATTGCCTCCATGTGTGCCGTATGTGGAGCTTCTCTTGCGGGAGCTAAATCCATGACAGCCACCTCTGGCCCAGGCTTTTCCCTAAAGCAAGAAGCTATCGGCTATGCCTGTATGGCAGAAATTCCTTGCGTGGTTGTGAATGTGCAACGTGCCGGCCCTTCCACAGGGCTTGCTACCAAGGTAGCACAAGGCGATGTGAACCAAGCTCGTTGGGGCACACACGGAGACCATAGCATTGTGGTCTTTACGGCATCATCTATCCAAGACACCTTTGAAATCACCATAGATGCCTTTAATGTTGCCGAAACGTATCGTACCCCTGTTATCATTCTATTAGATGAAGTGGTAGGACATATGCGTGAAAAGCTCATCATCCCTCCCAGGGGGGAAATAGAAGTGGTAGAACGCTTACAAACCACCGTAAAGGAAGGTTTTAATTATCACCCCTACCTACCACGAGAGGACGGACGTCTGCCCATTTCGGACTTTGGGGGGAAACACCGCTATAATGTTACTGGTTTATATCACGACATTTTTGGCTTTCCCACGGAAAACCCAAGCATTGTCAATAGTGCCATCCATCACTTGGTAGATAAGATTGAAAATCGTGCCCATGTGCTGGCTCGTTGGAAAGAATATCATCTTGAAGATGCAGAACATATCATCATTTCTTATGGTGCTTCTGCCCGTTCATCCAGAGAACTAGTAGAATCTCGTAGGCAAAAAGGCGACCGCATTGGCTTGTTGGAACTACAAACCCTTTGGCCTTTCCCCGGACAAGTAGTGCGTACAAAAACCAAACATGCCAAAAACATATTTGTAGTAGAAATGAACATGGGACATATGAAAGACCAAGTAAAACGTGTTGTACATAATCCAGAACGTGTTTTTCTTGTGAACCGTATGGATGGCATTTTGGTTAATCCTAAAGATATTGGTGCCGTTATGCGTACCGTCGAAGGTAGGGGGTTCTAATATGTCTTTTAGAAAGTACATTCGTGAACGATTTTTCCCACATATTTGGTGCCCCGGCTGCGGTCACGGCACGATTTTAAACAGCATCCTACACGCTGTGGACGAGCAAGGCATTCATAATTCAAAAATGTCTATGGTGTCAGGTATTGGATGCTCAGCCCGTATTTCCGGCTATTGTGACTTCCACACCATGCACACCATGCACGGGCGTGCTCTGGCCTGCGCTACAGGCTTAAAATTGGCAAAGCCTTCTCTTCATGTAATTGTTCCCATGGGAGATGGTGACGCCACCGCCATTGGCGGCAATCATTTTATTCATACCTGTCGGCGCAACTTAGATTTAACCATCATTGTTATGAATAATCGCATTTACGGCATGACCGGTGGGCAATATTCTCCTCTTTCAGGTGAGGGTATCCTTGCCACCACTGCTCCTTATCGTAGTATTGATGCAGCCTTTGACACGGTGGAATTAGCTCTTGGTGCCGGCGCTACCTTTGTAGCTCGCACCACGACTTTTCACGTTAAAGAGTGCATTTCGCTCATTAAAAAAGGCATGCAGCACAAAGGAACTTCCGTCATTGAGATTATGGCG
>CAYJHS010000133.1:0-1242 GCA_964369815.1 uncultured Desulfovibrionaceae bacterium | reverse complement strand
AAAATAAAATTGGGGATGCTGTACAGCTTTTAGAAAGCTATAGAGATGGCACTGCCCCCGTAGGTTCTAAAAAGCTGGAGGAAAACCCCGAACTTATTGCCAGAGGGATTTTCCGTGATGTGGAAAAACCCGAATACTGCGAAGAATACGCCAAACTTATTACCAGAGTACAAGGATAAGTTATGAATACATTACGTTTTTTATTATCAGGGTCCGGTGGGCAAGGCGTTATCTCCATGGCCATTTTATTAGCCGAAGCCGCTCCTATTTATGGGGGACACAATGCTGTCCAATCACAATCCTTTGGGCCGGAAGCCCGTGGCGGCGCTACCCGCTCGGATGTCATCATTTGCGATGGCCCCATCTATTATCCCAAGGTTAACCAACCCAACTATTTAGTTGCTTTAACTAATGAAGCCATGAGTAAATACCTTCCCCTAATTCGTCCGGGAGGCATGGTGCTCTATGACAGTGACCTCGTAAATGTTGACCCCCGTGTAGATGCTTTGCGCAAGCCCCTTCCCATGTACCAAGCAGTCATGGATACCATTGGCAAAGCCCAAGCCCTCAATGTTGTCGTACTTGGCGCTCTCATTACCTTAACCAAAGCCATTAGCCTTAAAGCGGCTGAAAGTGTCCTACAACATCGCTTTCCTCCAACGTTTTTTGCTAACAATCAAAAAGCGTTAAACCTTGGGGCGGAACTTGCTAAGCCCTTAAGCGATTAAAAAGAAATACACATTTAAATTATACCATCTAACCTTTTACCGTGCAGGATGAACATATGAATATTCATGAATATCAGGCCAAGGAGCTCATGGCAGCCTATGGTGTCAGTGTGCCACAAGGCGGCGTTGCCAGCTCTGTAGAGGAAGCACTCCTTATAGCACAAAAGCTTGATAGCCCCATATTAGTCGTAAAAGCACAAATCCATGCCGGTGGACGTGGCAAGGGGGGCGGAGTCAAAGTATGCAAAAACCTTGACGAAGTAGAAGCCGCTGCCCGTGCCATCTTAGGCATGCAGCTTGTCACCCACCAAACTGGGCCAGAAGGTCAACGTGTCAAAAAAATATGGATAGAACACGGTACCGACATTGACAAGGAACTTTACCTTGCCGTGGTGCTAGACCGAGGTGCAGAGTGTCTTACTGTCATGGCCTCCCCAGACGGCGGTATGGACATTGAAGAAGTAGCTGAAAAACACCCAGAGACGATTTTTGTCACCCGTCTTGACGGCGCCCA
>CAYJHS010000132.1:575-7366 GCA_964369815.1 uncultured Desulfovibrionaceae bacterium | reverse complement strand
GGGTCTGGGGAGGGGAACTTTTTTTCAAAAAAGTTCCCCTCCCCAGAAAAAATTAACCTTAAAACTCCTTAGCGTTCACTACATTTTGCGCTTTACCTGCTTGCCAAGCGGCAAGGTTTTCTACGGCAAGGCGCAAAATATTTTCCCTAGCCTTACGTGTCGCCCAAGCGATATGCGGTGTAATAATTGTATTAGGTGCTGTGAGTAAAGGATTATCCGCATCTGGTGGTTCTGTGGACAGCACATCTAGCCCTACACCACCAAGCTGACCGCTATGCAAAGCATCAGCCACATCTTGTTCATGAAGCAAAGGCCCCCGAGCAGTATTGATGAGCAGTGCCCCTTTTTTCATGCCAACAAGGCGTTTAGCATTAATCATGTGGCGTGTACCGTCGTGTAGGGGGCAGTGCAGGCTAATGACATCAGACGTGGTAAAAAGTGTATCTAATTCTACAAAATCACAGGGATAGGCATCGCAAGTTTTGGGGCTACGATTATAGGCTTGCACCTGCATTCCTAGGGCATGTGCCATGCGGCCTACTTCCTGCCCGATGTTGCCAAAGCCCACGATACCCATTTTCATATCACCAAGGTCGCGGATTGGGTTAAGCCAATAGCACCATTCGCCGCGTTTTTTCCATTCACCGTCTTTGACGCTTTGACTATGTGCTGTAGATTGTCGGCACAATTCTAAGGTGAGTGCCATAACGTGCTGCGCCACAGTGCCTACGCCATAAGCCACCACGTTACACACCGGCACGCCATGCTTTGCAGCGGCGACAATGTCTACCACATCATAGCCTGTGGCTACAATACCGATATATTTTAAGTCCGGAAGCTTAGCAATAATGTCTTCTGGCAAGCGGGTTTTATTGGTAATAAGTACGTCTGCACCTTGGCAGCGCTGCAAAACCTCTTGCGGGGAGGTTTGTGGGTATACGATGACCTCGCCAAGGGCTTCAAAGCCTGCCCATGAAATGTCACCAGGGTTGATGATTTGTCCATCAAGAATGACTATACGCATAAAAATTCCTTTAATTTTTCATGTAAGAAAAATAAAAAAGGGGAAGTCCTCAAAACTCCCCCTTATATTCAATAAAATTCTACAATATTATTGTTGAATAACTTTAAAGTCGTCACGACGGTTTTGCGCCCACACGGCTTCGCCGGTGCCACCCACTAAGGGATTTTCTTTGCCGTAGCTCAAAAGTTCCATTTGCGCGGCGTTTACACCGAGCATAACAAGGTATTCAAAGGCAGCACGAGCACGACGCTCACCAAGAGCAAGGTTATACTCTTGGGTACCGCGTTCGTCGCAGTTTCCTTCGATGCGTACGCGAATACGTGGGTTAGCCTTCATAAGTTCTGCTTTAGAGCGCAGGATATTTTGGCCTTCTTGGGTAAGATCAAATCTGTTGAAAGCAAAGTGGATGCGCGCATTTTCAATTTGTTGAATAGCAGCTAATTCTTCAGACGACCACGCAGTTTGTCCACCGGCCATATTAGCATCGGATGATTTTTTTGCACAACCAAAACCAACACCCATAGCCAAGACAAGAACTACTAACATAACTAAACGATTCATAAAACTTCCTCCTACTAAAAATGGTTCTTTAATATTATGTGGGTATGTGCTAAATAAAGTGTATACCCTTAACCTCATACAAAAAATATTATTCTTCATTATTCTGCTGTAAGATATAGCATTCTTATTTATAAAAAACTAGTTTTTTTTTGTTCCTTCACCCCACCACATAAATTGCACATAACATTGCAAAACAAAAAGGTTTTATCTTTAGAAAAAATTATGTTTATGTCTAGACACTTGCCTTGACAAAGCCCATTTAGTTGCGTAAACAACTTTCATGAATACATCTGAAGTAGAAAAATTTGCCAAAGACTCCATAGGACGCCTTGTGGCACAAAGTCATTTTTCCATTATTGGTGGCTTTTCTAAGTATCTTAAATCGGCTGGTTTAGACATTACTACAGAGCAAAGCCGCATCCTTTTTACGCTGTATCTTGGTGATGGGCGTAAACAGCAGGATATTTCAAACTTTCTTATGCAGGAAAAGTCCAGCACAAGCCGACTAGTCAATTCATTAGAAAAAAAAGGCTACCTGATACGTAAGCAAGGAGAAGAAGATGAGAGGCAAAAGCTTGTTTATCTTACCCCCAAAGGGCGTAGCATCGAACGCACCTGCCTAACATGCGCTCAAGAAGCACAGGCGAGCGTTAGAGAAAAATTTGATGAAAAAGAGTGGAAACAGCTCATTTTACTCTTACAAAAACTCAAAACTGTAGTACGAAGTCTTTAAGAAATAGTGCTTGCACCAATGATGAAAATATTTTAGGTTCGTGCATTAGTTTATCTGTCATAGAACAACTTGCAACTCTATAAATTTATAAACATTATCAACTAGTACGCAAAAAATAAGGAGCGTATATGAAAAGCAAATATACCTTTTTTTCCCTGTTAACAATTTTCTGTAGTTTTTTATTGCTCACTGCCTGCATGGATGACAAAAAAGAACAACAAGGGCAAGCTCCACCGCCGCCATTGGTTTCGATTTTTACCGTTAAAGCAGACGACCATCCTTACAACATGAACTTTCAAGCCGTAACCCAAGGTTCCCGTGCCGTAGAGGTACGTGCACGCGTGCAAGCCCTCATTAAAGAAAGGATGTATGTGGAAGGAGAATTTGTCAAAGAAGGACAAATTCTTTTTCAGTTAGAGCGCAACGAATATGAAGCCCGCATGGGCGAAGCCCAAGCGCAATATGAACAAGCCTCACGAGAGTGGAACCGTGTTGGCCCCCTCTATGCCAGAAATGCTGTGAGCCAAAAAGATCGTGACACAGCCCTAGCCGCCTTTGAAGCCGCTAAGGCAAATTTGCGTATTGCCCAAATCAATCTTGATTACTGCCAAGTAACAGCACCTGTTTCTGGCTATTCCGGTAAAGAAGCTGTCACAGCGGGTAACCTTGTGAACAATGGTACGCTCATGACATCCATCAATCATACTGATCCATTATTTGTAAATTTTTCATTTCCAGGCACTACTTACATGCGTAATCAGCAACTAAGCGATCAAAAACGCTTAGTTTTGCCAGAAGATAACGCCTTTACGGCAAAAATTCGCCTTATTGACGGCAGTATGTATCCAGAGGAAGGGAAGGTCACCTTTGTGGACTCGCAGGTAGATCAATCGACAGGTGTAGTTAAAGCCAGAGCAGAGTTTGCCAATGCCGATGATGCTGTATTCCCTGGGCAATATGTGCGTGTTTTCCTTTCAGGGGCTATGCTGAAAAATGTTATCCTTGTGCCACAGCGTGCCGTATTAAATACGCAAATGGGTTCTGTGGTCATGGTGGTTAACGATAAGAATATTGTGGAAATGCGTCCCGTTAAAGTGAATATCAATGTGGAGCAAATGTATTTGATTGACGATGGCTTAAAAGAAGGCGACCGCATTATTCTGGATGGTCTTGTGAAGGCTCGTCCCGGCGCCCCTGTTACCATTGGACCGCCTCCCGGCAGTGCTCCTGTTGGTGCTCCTGCTGGTGGTGCTCCTAAAGCCCCAGAAAAAGCTGAAGCTAAGCCGGCAGAAGCCGCAAAGCCTGCAACTGATGCAAAGCAAGGCGAAGAACCTGCTGCTAAGCCTGCCGACGACGCACAATCACAAAGTTAAGGTGTTTTTATGAGTACATCACCAAACACACCGCAGAATCCTTCCGATGCCGCACAAGGCAAGGAAAATTTAAACTTTTTCTTACGTAGACCCATTTTGTCTACAGTTATTTCTTTGCTTATAACCCTTGTGGGCGGCCTTGCTATTTTGGCGTTGCCAGTAGCGCAATATCCTGACCTTGTGCCACCGCAGGTGACAGTACGTGTATCATACCCCGGAGCTTCGGCACAAACCATTGCAGAAACTGTTGTTGCGCCCTTGGAAGTAGCCATCAACGGTGTAGAAGACATGCTCTACATGACTTCTAACTCCTCTTCTGGCTCTGGGGCCGGCACCATTAATGTCTACTTTAAGCTAGGCACAGATCCTGATATTGCTCTTGTTAACGTCAACAACAAAGTAAACCTTGCTCAAACACAACTGCCCAGCGAAGTACGCCAACAAGGCGTTACAGTAACCAAGAACTCACCGTCCATGTTACTCATTATCGCTTTAACTTCCCCCAATGGGCGCTATGATGCAGTCTATTTGAATAACTATCTGCAATCAAACATTGTGGACGAAGTAAAGCGCATAAAAGGCGTGGGAGATTGTAGCATTTTCGGCAGTATGGATTATTCCATGCGTATCTGGATTGACCCAGACAAGCTCTCCAAATATAGCCTTGAACCTGCCGACGTGGCTAATGCCATTCGTGACCAAAATGCGCAATTTGCTCCCGGACGTATTGGCGCAGCACCTGCCAATAAAGAAATAGAACTCACTTGGCAGATTGACTCCAAAGGTCGCCTTGTATCAGTGGAGGAATTTGAAAACATCGTGGTACGTTCCCAGCCTGATGGTTCCTTCCTATACGTCAAAGATGTTGCTCGTGTGGAACTAGGCGGTAGAGATTACAGTATTAGTAGTGAATTAAATGGCAATGTTGCCCGTATGGCCGGTGTATATTTACTCCCCGGTGCTAATGCCATTGAAACCGGCAATCTTGTACAGGCAAAGCTTAAGGAACTTTCTCAGCGCTTTCCTGACGGTGTAGAGTATGACGTCCCCTTTAATACCAACGTTTTCGTTATCGCTTCCATTGAAGAGGTTATTTATACACTTATAGAAGCCATGGTACTCGTATTTATCGTGGTCTTTATTTTCTTACAAAGTTGGCGAGCAACGCTTATTCCTTGCCTTGCAGTACCGGTATCCATCATTGGTACTTTCGCCGGTATGTATGCCCTTGGCTATACCATTAATACTTTAACATTATTTGGTATGGTACTAGCCATCGGTATTGTGGTGGACGATGCCATCGTAGTGTTGGAAAACGTAGAACGCATTATGCGCACCGAACATAAAAACGCCAAAGAGGCCACACACAAAGCTATGCAGGAAGTTACAGGGCCAGTTATTGCCATTGTGCTTGTACTGTGTGCGGTTTTCGTGCCCGTATCCTTCATGGGCGGACTTGCCGGTGAAATGTATAAGCAATTTGCCATCACCATCTCTATTTCTGTTATTTTATCGGGTATTGTGGCTTTGACACTCACCCCTGCGCTATGCGGGGCTTTGCTTAAACCCCACGATCCAAATCATAAGCAAGCTTTTGTTTTCAAATGGTTTAATGTCTGGTTTGCCAATGTGACACACCGCTACGTGCGCATTGTACGTTCGGTCAAAAATGCTTGGTTCCGCTCTATTGTAGCCTTTGCCTTAATGATTTTTGCTATGGGATGGTTATTCAACACTGTACCGCAATCCTTAGTCCCCAACGAAGACCAAGGTTACATCCTCGGTATGGCTATTTCTGTGGACGGCTTAGCCCTTTCTCGCACAGAAAACACCATGAATGCCGTGGAAAAAGCTATGATGAACAATCCTGCTGTGGATAATATAGTAAGTATTTCCGGTTTGGACCTCACTTCCTTTAGTACCAAGTCCAACTACGGCACCTTCTTTGCCGTTTTGAAAGATTGGAAGGAACGTCAAAGTCCAAACATGAGCGCTAATGCTCTTACTAAACAAGCCTTTATGATTGGCATGGGCATTCCCCAATCTCTCGTCATTGCTTTTGAACCTCCACCCATTTCTGGCATGAGTACCACTGGTGGCTTTGACGCATATATCCAAAACCGTGGTACCGGCACCTTGGATGATTTACAAAGCTGGACCAATAAACTTGTAGAAGCTCTACAAAAACGTCCAGAAATTGGTTCGGTTCAAAACCTTTTCTCCACTTCTGCGCCGCAATACTATGCTAACCTTGATCGTGAACGCGCTCTTGCCCAAGGGGTAAGCATAGCAAGCGTTTTCTCTGTATTACAAGGTACTTTTGGCACAACATACGTTAACGACTTCAACCTCATTGGCCGTACTTTCCAAGTGCTTATGCAAGCTGAAATGGACTATCGTATGCTACCAGAAACCCTAGCCGATATGACCGTGCGCAATAATCAAGGACAAATGATTCCTTTAAATACGCTCATCACTCTTGAACGACGTGTGGCTCCACAAGTGGTAGAACGCTATAACGTTTTCCCAGCAGCTCACATACTCGGCTCGCCTGCTGCAGGCTACTCCTCCGGTCAGGCATTACTTGCCGTGGAAGAAGAAACAGCAAAGCTCTTACCGCCGGATTATGCCCTTGGTTGGTCGGGTACAGCCTTACAAGAAAAACTTGCCACCTCAGACACTAGCGTCATCTTCATTTTAGCCTTGGTTATGGTTTTCCTTATCCTAGCTGCCCAATATGAAAGCTGGGCCTTGCCTGTGGCAGTACTCTCTGCTGTGCCCTTTGGTATCTTTGGCGCCATCGTGGCGACCTATTTCCGCGATCTTTCCAATGACGTATACTTCCAAGTAGCCTTGGTTACACTCATTGGACTTGCCGCCAAAAACGCCATCTTAATTGTGGAATTTGCCGTCGAAGCTTGGCGGGGTGGGCGCAGTTTAAGCGTTGCGGCCATGCACGCTTCACGCCTGCGTTTTAGACCCATTGTCATGACCTCACTGGCCTTTATTATGGGTTGTGTACCGCTCGCCATCAGCTCCGGCGCCGGCGCCAATAGTCGTCATGCCATAGGCACAGCTGTTATTGGAGGCATGCTTGCAG
>CAYJHS010000132.1:0-565 GCA_964369815.1 uncultured Desulfovibrionaceae bacterium | reverse complement strand
AACTGTTTGTGCCATTTTTCTTTAATATTATCATGCATTTCTATCTATGGCTAAAAGGTCAAAAAGATCCCAACGAAAAGAGTAATGAAACTCTCGAAGAAGAACTAGAACTCAAATCTCCCCTTGGGGAAAATAAGGATGCCTAAATGAAAGGACAAATGAAAGGTAACAACAAAAAAAATACGATGGCACGCTTTGTACTGATACTTTGGGCTGTTTTAAGCATGGGCGTGCTTTCCGCATGCTCCTTTGCGCCCGACTATGAGCAACCAAAAATGCAAATGCCGGAAGAGTGGCTGAAGGTGCAACTTCCTGCCCCGCCACTGGAACAGGATTGGTGGCAACGCTTCAATGATCCAATACTCACAGCGCTCATTGAAGAAGCACTACGCAACAATCAAGACATTGCGCAGTCTTTGGCAAAAATTGACAGTGCCGCTGCGCAAGTGGGTCAATCACGTGCCGCACTCTTTCCCAATGTTACAGGTAGCTTTGGCACGACCTATGCTGGTACAAGCTTAAAAGCCCCCAACACACAGCAGTCTTCCTTTGAATCTGGTTTACT
>CAYJHS010000131.1:0-7368 GCA_964369815.1 uncultured Desulfovibrionaceae bacterium | reverse complement strand
GTATGGGGGGAGGGAACTTTTTTCAAAAAGTTCCCTCCCCCCATAAAAACATACATCACTGTCTCTCTAAAAAATCCTTTGCGAGCTGCACAAAATTTTCTGCCCACCATGGGCAGGCTGGGGCAAAAATGTGCGTGTAGGCGGCAAAGGTATTTTTGTAGCACAGGCCGTCAAACGCTTTTTGCTTATGCTTTCCCATGCCTGTACCTTTGTGTAAATGCAGGCAGATTTTACTTTCAAGGTCAGTTGTCTGTTCTGCAATGCACTGTGAATAGTGGAATTCATGCCCAGTAAAGGTCAGTCCTTGTTGATGATAAGGGTTTTCTTTGCTTACTTGTGCCTGCACATAACCAAGACCTTGGGGCTTTGAGTGGAAAAGCGTGTGCACAGGGAAAACGTTTGCCATAGCATAGCGGTTGTGGTCACGTTCCAGTGCTTGAGCTAGGAGCATAAAACCGCCGCATTCGGCATATATGGGCATGCCGGCATCGGCGGCATTTTTAATATGGTTAAGGTGCGGAGAAACACTGATTTTGGTGGCATATTCTTCAGGATAGCCACCTCCAAGGTAGAGACCTTGTAAATCCTTAGGCCACGGGGCTGAGTCAAGGATGGAAAGAGGAACAAGGTGCGCGCCTGCTCTTTGTAATGCTTCTAGGTTTTCTGCATAATAAAACCAAAAGGCATCATCATAAATATACCCAATTCGTGGTGACTGCGCTGTGAGCTCCAAAGGGGTATTTTCCCAAAATGGAGCACATTCTGTAAGTGTGGGGGCGCTATAGGCAAGAGTTATGAGTCGATCGAGGTCGCAGTTTTCTGTGATAAAGTTCCCAAGATTTTCTAATACCTTTTCAGATTCTTGACACTGATTAAGCCCCATGTGCCGCTCGGGCAAAGGATTATTTTTGAGACGAGGCATGGCACCAAGAACGGGAATGTCGGTATAGTGCTCAATGGCAGTGCGTACAATATTTTCGTGGCGGGTAGAACCCACTTGATTAAGCACAACGCCGGCTATGTGCACATCTTGTTCAAAGTGCGCCATACCTTGAAGTAAAGCAGCAGATGTTCGCGTCATCTTTGTAATATCTAAGGATAAAACTACCGGAGCGTTGAGGATGCGTGCCAGCTCGCTAGTGGCACAAGACCCTTGGAGGTCTTGACCATCAAAAAGACCTCGATTGCCTTCTATGATGGCAATGTCATATGAATTTTGCGCTAAAGAGTGGACAAAAAGCTCCTTGAGTTTTTCGGCATTTAAGAAATAGGGATCAAGGTTAGTGCAAGGAGACTGACTGGCTAGGGTCAACCAATGGGCGTCAATATAGTCAGGGCCTTTTTTGTAGGCTTTGACCTTGAGCTCTTGTTGTAGCAGAGCACGACATAGCCCCAAGGAAAGCAGGGTTTTTCCCCCACCGCCTCGTAGGGCAGAAATAATTAGACGTGGAGCAGTTAAACTCATGAGACGGCTCTTTTATTTGGCGGCTTGTTTTTTCTTTGTAAAAGTTCTGTGATAGGCTCCTTTATAATCGCAGCGGAGCGTATTTTCGTAGCAAGTTTTGGAATCATGTAAGGGAAATTGTACAGTAACAAGGGGTACGTTCACTTTTTTTCCTATCTTGCCAAAGTGCTTTTGCATCTCATCTTCAGCGCACATAAAGGAAATCTCTTTACCATCAGCTTGTTTTACCTTGGTCCATGGCATGTCGCCCCATGTGGTCTCAATATATATGCCTTTAGCCACACCGGCAGAGCCAAAGTTGATTTCAGCACATGGTTTTTCAGCATGGGCATAGGCAGAAAATGTAAGGAAGCACATGAAAGAAGCTGCAAAAAGTAATTTCATAATTATGTCTTATAAAAGATAAAAGGGACAAAATTCAAGTTTTTGTCCCTTTCAAATCAAAGTTCTATGCCTCCCCTAATAGGAGAGGGAAAGCAAACTATTCTTCGCCTTCAGCAGCAGACTGTTTACCAGCGCCTTTAAGGCCATACATGGTAGTAGAACCGGATGACCAGTATTCCAGCACGTCTTCATTCACGAGCTTGGTTAAAATTTTCTTCACTTCACGAGGGCCTTTGCCTTCAAAAAGTGGAAGGAAATCTTGGAAGTAGAACTTGGATTTACCAGTTTTGCTGGTAAGGAACTCAGTAACAATAGTTTTTTCGTCGCTCATGTTTTTCTCCTAAACAGATTGCTTACTTGGCTTTTTAGAATAATTTCTAAATCCGGCGACCGCAATGTGCAGTCGCCGGAACACTATATAGCAATCTGAGTCTTAGAACTTGAATTGCGTGCTTTGACGCCAAGTGTAGTACGCAGGATCGCGGAAGTCATCGATTAAGTGGTGAGTAAATTCAAGACCAGTTTTCTTGAAGAAACTTTCCCAACCGATGCGCTCAGCCCAATCGCCAATACGTTCGTATTTGTTAGCTTCTTTAGCATACACTTCCACAATGTGTTTAACAGTTTTGGTAAGTGTAGGCCAGCGTGGTGGTTCGTTGGGGATGTAACCCACAACAACCTTGGAGAACTTAGGCATGGAAATACGGTTAGAAACCTTACCACCAACCATGATTGCAACGCCGTCGCCTTCGCCGTCAGAGATGGGAAGTGCTGGGCACATGGTGTAGCAGTTACCGCAGTACATGCAGCGTTCGTTCTTAATGGAGATGGAGTTAACCTTTTCGCCATTAATTTCAACCTTGGTAGGACGCACAGCTGCGGTGGGGCAGGAGGCAACAGCCAAAGGAATTTCGCAAAGTTGGTCAGTCCAAGCGTGGTCGATCATAGGAGGTTTACGGTGAATACCTACAAGACCGATGTCAGAGCAGTGCACAGCGCCGCACATGTTGATACAACATGCAAGGGCAATACGCACAGGAGCTGGCATACGCATTTGTTGGAAGTCAGCAAATACTTCGTCCATCACAGCCTTAACTGGGCCAGAGGCGTCAGTTGCAGGGGTGTGACAGTGTACCCACCCTTGGGTGTGTACGATGTTGCTGATACCAGCGCCGGTGCCGCCCACAGGGAATTTGTAGGAGCCAGCTTCGAATTTACGGGAAGAAAGGTCTTCTTTCAAAGCCTTCATGGCTTCTTCGGTTTCTACCATAAATTCAATGTTGTTACGTGTGGTAAAGCGCAAGTAACCGCCGCAGTGTTTATCAGCAATTTCGCAAGCTTCGCGAATTAAGGTGATAGACATAAGACGTGCTGTACCTACACGAACGGTGTAAACTTTATCGCCACTTTCAGCAACGTGCACAAGCACGCCTGGCTCTAAGATTTCATGGTAGAGCCATTTGCCAAAGTTCTTAGCAATAACAGGTTGAAAAGATTCATTGTATGGACGTGGGCCAATATCAGTAATACGGCCTTCCATTGGTTTAGCGGGATTGTACCCGGAAGAAATATGTGCCATGGTGTACTACTCCCTCGTTTAGCGTTGGTGTCTTTTGCGATATGCTTCAAGGTCACGATCCCAGCCGCCAGGCACTTCTTCTTCTTTAAAGAAGATGTAGGGGTTAGAACGTGGTTCTTTAACATGTTGAGCCATCGCTGGTGTATCAGTAACTTCAAGAAGTTTTTGGAAGGAAAGACGCTTCATGGTTTCACCGAGACGTTCGCGGTTTTTACCTTCTTCCATCCACCAGTCCCAAATCTTTTCGATAACTTCTTTAACTTCGTCAAAGGGTTCTTCAGCAGAAATGAATGGAACAAGTAAGGAGCCCATTTGAGCGCCGTCAACAACAGGAGCTTTAGCGCCGCAAAGGATAGAAGCGCCGCGCTCGTCGCCGATGCGAAGGGCTTGAGGCATGGTGTTGATACAGTGCATGCAGCGTACGCATTCAGCGGTGTTGATGGAAACTTTGCTGCCGTCATAAGCAAAAGCGCGGCCAGGGCAAAGGTCTACAACTTCTTTTACGATATCAAAAGCACCCCAGTCGCCTTGAGCGTGTGCGCCAGCATTAGGAGCAATGCTGCCGTCCACATAGCCCTTAACAGCGGCTTGGTCGATTTTGATGTCGTCTTTCCAAGTACCTACAACTGCAAAGTCAGAGCGAGCCATAGCAGCTACGCAACCGTTGGGGCAACCGTCGAACTTGAACTTAAATTTGTATGGGAATGCTGGGCGGTGCAACTCATCTTGGTAGTCCATGGTGAGTTGATAGCACATGGCTTGGGTGTTGTAACAAGCATATTCACAGCGGCTTTGGCCAAGGCAGGACTCAGGGGTACGCAAGTTAGAACCGGAACCACCAAGGTCAACTTCCATATCGTGGGTCAACTCATAGAAGATTTCTTCGAGCTGAGGAGTTTGGGTACCAAGAAGTACGATGTCACCGGTGGAACCGTGCATGTTGGTAAGACCGGAACCACGAAGATCCCAAATATCACACAAGTTGCGTAAGAATTGGGTGCTGTAGTATTTACCAGAAGGTTGGGCAACGCGAACGGTGTGGAAGTGAGCCACGCCGGGGAATTGCTCAGGCTGGTCACAGTAACGACCAATAACACCGCCGCCGTAACCGAATACGCCAACGATACCACCGTGTTTCCAGTGAGTTTCACCATCGTTATAAGAAAGTTCTAATACACCAAGCAAGTCTTCAGGGCAGCTTACAGGAATTTGATAATCCAAATTCTTTGGGTTGCTGGCCCGTGCGGCTGCTTCTTGCTTAATGTCAGACACAAAGCTAGGCCATGGCCCGGATTCGAGCTGGTCTAACTTAGGGGTTGCATGTTTAGCCATTGGCTACCTCCACATAGTTTTTGAAATTCCGAAGTAAATCGGGATATTATTTCCCACCATCACAATATGATGGAAATGACCTATATAAATTTTGGGAAAAGGCAAAGCCTGCCCCAAAAACCCTTGTGGTATCTTTTTTGGACAATAAAAGAGATTTATCTCACAAGTTAGCATTGACTAACATAAACTTTTTTTATTGACAAGTACTCGTGCTACAAATTTAAAAATTTAAATTTGTACACTTTTTTTCTATTTTTGTAATATTATTGGATGATTTTTTAGAGCGCCACATAGTGCAAAAAAAATGTAAAATTTTTTTTGCAGAAAAATTATAATGAATGCAATTTTTTTGTGATTTTGCATTTTGTACACGAATTTTTTGACATATTATGTGAATTTGGTGCATATTTGCAATGAGTATTAGTTTTTGCAGAAAATAAATGCACACTCAACCAGTGTTCCTTTTTTATGAAAGTCAATATCGATTGTATATTGTGCAATAAGTCACAATTTGCAAATGTGAAGTTCATAATGGTAGTTTGCATATGTATCTCTAGTTTGAAGTATAATTAAGTATCAGAATTATAAAACTAATTTTATATTTTATGCCGAAGGTTGACCTTAGAGGCAAGGCAGGGCAAAATGAAACACATTAAAGAATGAGCTCTATACAAGCTTTTGATGTTATTTTTATATCTTTAGAAAATTATGCATCAACAAATATTTTGTTGAATAAGATAAACGTTGTAAATCAATTGTTAATAATATGCGGACATTGCGCAAGGGGCTTAAATAAGCAATTTTTCTCATAAAAGAGGTACAGTATGCAAGATGAAAGAGGTTTATACTACTATCCTAACCCCAATGACGTAAAAGTGCGCGTCTATGTGCGTCGTGGGCAAGAAGGTATTGAGTTTCGACTCTGGCAGTCAGAGCATCCCGAAGTTTGGGATAAACACGATTGGTTATCCGCAAGCGTTATAGAGCAAGCTGCTGCCATGTATAAACAAATGGGACGCGGCGAGGCCGGAGCTGACCCCATGCGCTTATATGATACCGGCGTTGGTGAAGCATTACTCCAAGAGGCAGGGCAATGATAGGGCGCTGGAACCCAGAACACGCCGACTCTTTTGTGCGAGACCTAGTCCGAGATTTTTGCTCGGTATATGCAACCATAAAAGAGCAATCAGGGCGCTTTGACCGCTCTCAAACTATTTCCTATGCAGTCTTGCGAGAGTTACTGGGTGAGGCCATGCGCAAGGGAGTTTTTTGGCGTTTAAAAGATACGGCTCACCACCTTTTTCGGAAAAAAAATGCTGGGCGTCGTGGGTATGAAGATTATGGCATGGGGGAAAAATCATTACATTTGCTAGAAACAGCTTCCCCAAATAACTCTTCCGCCAACGTAGCCACTGCTTCCTCTGGGCATCATTCCTCGCAAGCCCTTGTGGAAAATATGCTTGATTGGTGCATTGGCTATGCTTTTCATGAGTGTTCAAAGCTCAAAGAAGACGCCTTTCAACGACAACACTACACCACGCGCCTTATGCAACTTAAGAATCGAGGCGAAAATCACACTGATATTATTGATGCGCTCATGCCCTACACCGCACAAACTAGAGAAAGTATAGCTCGTGAGCTTGAACGTATTTTAGGCGTTCTTGATAATACGTTACAGCTGCTTATTGTATATTTGCGTGCGCATGGCGCCAACGCCCCTGTTGCCCTATTTCTTGCTACCCATAAAGAAAGAGTGCAACAAACCTTCCAAACACGGTGGGATGAGCTCATGCAAGCTATGTACGGTGGCGACATGTGTACTTTTTACTTGCTTGCTGTGAAAGCCAGTCTTGATGGTGGGCATAAACAATGCGCCCTTGATATAGCAGAAAAAGCCGAGGCACAGCTGAAAGATGAGGCTGCTCAAACCTTTACTCGGCATATGCAAGCCTATCTCAAAGCGTATAAGGCTACGCAAGATAATACTATTTTACCGGAGAATTAAGCCATGACAAAAAAAGTTCCATTACTATGCACACTTTTAAGTGCTATGCTCCTGCTAGGCCTTACAGCCTGCGCCCCCAAAAAAACTGCCCCAGCTCCAAATGTTCCTCCAGTGGTTAAACCCGTTACCCCTACAAAAAAAGATACTAGTGAAAACTACGAATTTTCTACCGGTACTCCCAAGCGTAGTGGAAAATCATATGTGACTAGAGGTGTACGCTACTACCTTCTTGCCAATAGTGACGGCTATGACGAAACAGGCATCGGCACGTGGTATGGAAAAAGATTTCACGGCAGAAAAACCGCCAGTGGCGAAGTCTTTGACATGAACGCCATGACTGCCGCTCACAAAACTCTACCCCTCGGTACTCGGGTTAAGGTGACAAACTTGAAAAATGGTAAGTCTATTGTGGTGCGTATCACCGATCGCGGGCCTTTTGCCAAAACAAAAATTATCGATCTCTCCCGCCGAGGTGCAGAAATTCTCGGCTTCCGCTATGCCGGTATTACTAAGGTACGTGTACAAGCTTTGAAGTAGATAATTTGGAGAGTTTTGGGGGGGGGGGGGGGGGGGGGGGGGGGGGGGGGGGGGGGGGGGGGGGGG
>CAYJHS010000130.1:7265-7407 GCA_964369815.1 uncultured Desulfovibrionaceae bacterium | reverse complement strand
CTTCAAAAAACTTTCAATGCGATAACATTCTATTTTTAAATATACTTTTTACCACAACAAAACATGAACGTGAATAATTCGTGCGATATACAGCGTTAAGTTTTTCGTTGGCATAGTATAAAAATACAATTGGTATCGATGC
>CAYJHS010000130.1:0-7165 GCA_964369815.1 uncultured Desulfovibrionaceae bacterium | reverse complement strand
CTAGCTTAAACATTGCATCAAGACAATACTACATAATAGATAATAAGCGCGCTTTGAAGAGGGTTAGGGAAAACTATTTAACGTTAGCAACAGTTTTCCAAGACCTCCCTTCAAAAAACGTTCAATGCGATAACATTCTATTTTTAAATATACTTTTTACCGCAACAAAACATGAACGTGAATAATCCTTGCGGCATACAGCGTTAAGTTTTTCGTTGGCATAGTATAAAAATACAATTGGTATCGATGCAATTGATGCCAGTATTTTTATACTATGCCAACGAAAAATGCAGTAAAGCATCTAGCTTAAACATTGCATCAAGACAATACTACATAATAGATAATAAGCGCGCTTTAAAGAGGGTTGGGGGAAACTATTTGACGTTAGCAACAGTTTCCCCCAAAGGTTTTAAATTAAATGATGTTGATATGTTATTAGTATGATTTTATGCTAAATGAACTACAGCAAAAACTGTAAATGCTTTTTCAATTCCACCACTTCTTCGTCTAAAAGAGGTTCCTGAGGAAAGCGACAATCGCCCATATCACGCCCAATAATACGCATGCCAGCTTTTACTGCGGAAACAAAGCGAGAAGCAGAAAGAATGAACACATTGGCGGCCTTCATGCTTTCCCACAAGGCAAACATTTCTGCAATTTTTCCTTCCTTGTACAAGTTATACAATTGCACAGACTGCTTTGGCATTATGTTAGCGCCGCCCCAGAAGCAACCGGCAGCGCCAGCCATGAGAGCATGGGGAGAGAGGCAATCAAAACCGCAAAAAACCTTAGCACCCACGGCAACAAGTTGCTCCAAACGCAAAAACTCTCCAGTGCTATCTTTAATATATGCAACGTTGGGCAACGCAGCTAAACGGGTGTACATCTCAGGCGTAATATCATAATTAGAGGCCTCAGGGATGTTGTAGAGCATTATAGGGGTCTTAATAGCGGCGCTAATTCTTTCAAAATGGTTAAACACACCCTCATGACTTGGCCCTTCAAAATAAGGAGGCAAAATCATTAGAGCATCAGCGCCTACGCCTTCCGCATGCTTAGAGTATTCAATGGCTTCTTCAGTGCGCACAGCAGAAGTTTGCACTAAAAGCTTAGCTTGACCGTCAATTTTTTTGGCAGCAATTTCAGTCATATGTAGGCGTTCTTCTTTACTCAAAAAGGCAAACTCACCGGTTCCACCGCAAACACAAATAATATGCACTTTATTTTCAAGCATCCAATCAATGTGAGAAAGGAATTTTTTTTCATCAAAAGCTTGATTGGTGCCGGTAAAAGGAGTGCATACTGGAACGCAAATACCTTGTAACATGCTTAAAACCTCGTGTTAAATGTTAAAATTTCCATATCATAAAAAATGTAAAAGCCATTTCTCTAAATGCCATAGTCACATTTATCAATGAAAGGCAATGTGCCATACTCCCTATATATGTCAAATGTTTCACCATCAAATACACATTTTTTCCCCACGTTTTTCTCAAGGACATCTAACAAAACATTGCGTGTTAGCCCACGCAGCCCAAACATATCGCAAAATTTTCAAAAGAGCGCATGAGCTTGTAAAATGCTGTACGAATAAATAACCTATGGCATATAAAAAAATAATTTGCATTGACGAAAATAAAAAGGTATTTTTAAAAAAATTTCATACAATCCTAAACAAGGTTTTTATATAAAATTTATGAATTTATTTACACAATCTCCCCTTAGCCTTAAGGTAAAATTACCTTTATCCATTGTAGTAATTGTTGTTATTACTTTTTCTTTTTCTACATTCTTTAGCTTTCGTAATTTTACCTCTGTTGTTCAATCAGTTAAAAATCATCACTTAGAAGTAACGGCTCAAAATATTGGCGAAAATATTTCCACTCGTATTCTTCAAGCCGGCCGAGACATGGTAATGACCGCTTCCTTTCCCAATGTCCTCCAAGCCGTTGATATGCCTCCAGCCAGCCAAAAATCTCCACAGCACGAGGTGTTACGTGCTAACCTTACAAATCTTTTTTCAAGATTCTTATTAACATATGGACATTACAATAGATTTTACATATTAAATAATGCCGGAGAATTTATTTTAGGCACCAAACCCTTGGTAAAAAACTTCACAGAAGGCAAAGCTAAACTCCACTTTCAAGAGGCAAAAAAAGCAGGAGGTTTTCACGTCTCCGAAACAGTGTACAATACTGCCAACGATAGAATTATTGTACCTATTTTCCTTGAAATTGTGTATAATGGCTACAGAGGTTTCCTTGTAAGCTCTCTACATATTTCAAAAATAGCTAACGCCGCCATGCAAAGTGTAGCCCATGAGAATATTTCGCCCTACATACTTGCTTTACAGGGTTCAACCATTTTAGATATTGCACACGAAGGTAAAGTCACTCTACAAAGTGGTGCTTGGATAGAAGAGCTGAAAAAAAACTCTTCTGGTGTGCTTAATATAGATATTGATGGCGAAGAATATTCCTTGGGCTATTACCATGTCCCACAAACGGACATTTATGCAGTTACCCTTGCAGAAGCAAGCTTTATGTCTATTCCGCAAGATAATTTACGTCATACCACTGTTTTGATTAATCTTATTGGTGTCATCATCATTACACTTTTCTTGCTTTATATGACAACGCCCATTGCCCATGAAATTGCTCACTTGAGCCTTTTTGCTCAGGCTATCACCAAGGGGCAAGAGAATGTGCATATAAGTACACAACGACAAGATGAACTTGGTACTCTTGCCATAAGCCTAGAAAAAATGGTAAATAAACTCAAAGACATGGTGACACGTTCTGAAGAGGCTACCAAGGCAAAAAGTGACTTTTTGGCTTGTATGAGCCACGAAATTCGCACGCCCATGAACGGCATTTTGGGAATGACGCACCTTGCCTTGCAAGCCAACCCTGAGGCAAAACAAAAAGAGTTTTTATTACGTATTGATACGGCCGCCAACACTCTTCTTGGCGTTATTAATGATATTTTAGATTTTTCAAAAATTGAAGCTGATAAGCTCAGTATTCAAAATGAAACTTTTCGCCTTTCCGGTGTCTTATCTTCCATGCGTGATATACTTGAAAGCAAAGCAACAACTAAAGGGTTGGATCTGAACTTCTTAGTCGATAAAGACGTACCAGATGTTATCTACAGCGACCCCTTACGCTTTGCACAAATTTGTATAAACCTGTGTTCTAATTCCATTAAATTTACTGCTTTGGGCGAGGTGACATTACGTATTAGCCTTGTAGAAAAATTTGATGATGATATCATTCTAAAAATTGCAGTCAAAGACACAGGCATTGGAATTGCCCCTGAAGATCAGGTGAAAATTTTTGACTCTTTCTCTCAAGCTGATGGCACTTCAACGAGAAAATATGGAGGTACCGGTCTTGGTCTAGCCATTAGTAAAAGCCTTACACACCTGCTTGGCGGCGAAATATGGGTGGAAAGCACACCTAATGTGGGCAGTACCTTCACATTTACCATGCAAGCAAAGCAAGGCCTTGAAAACAACCTTGAAGAGGCAGAAAGCATACCACAAAGTAAACTAACTCTTAAGCCACTTAACATACTTTTGGTGGAAGATAATGAAATAAATCAAGAAATTGCTCTTGAAGTGCTTAAAAATATGGGTATGCATGTTACCCTTGCCAACAATGGGGCTGAAGGAGTAAGCCTTTTTGAAAAATATGACTTTGACCTCATTTTCATGGATATCCAAATGCCTGTTATGGATGGTATTACTGCTACAAAAACCATCAGAAAAAGTAACCACCCCCACGCCCAAAGCATACCTATTATTGCCATGACAGCTCACGCCATGACTGGCGATAAAGAAATAAGCTTAGGAGCTGGTATGAATGACCATATCACCAAACCTATTAATATTGATGAACTCTATCAAACTTTGTACACATGGGGTAAGGCATAGCATCCTTACATCACACACTTTAGGAGATAATATGCGGCTAGCTACACATATTACGGCATGTTTTTTCATGACAATCGTATGTTTTTGCACTACTTTCTTTTTTCCTGTGCAAAGCCATGCTAATACGCAAAAACCACGCATTGGTCTTTTTATATTTAACCTTAATGACGTATACATCAATTCTGTTGCCAGTAATATAAAGAAATATTTAGACAAAAATAGCGAACTCACCATATTTAGTGCAGACAGTGACCCTAGTCTCCAGACAGAACAAATTATTCTTTATCTTAAAAAGGACGTTGAAGCCCTCATAATTAACCTTGTGGATGTTAAAATTAGCCCACATATTGTTAACTTAGTTCGCAAAAAAAATATTCCACTGATATTTTTTAACAGAGAGCCAGATTTAGCCCACCTCAAAAACTATAAAAACGCCCACTATATAGGCACCAATGCCAGTGAAGCCAGTGTCATACAGGGTGACATTATTGCAAAACTATGGAAAGAAAACCCACAGTTTGACAGAAATAACGACGGGGTGTGTAATTTTATTATGCTCCAAGGAGGCATTGACAACCATGAAGCCTTGTTACGCTCACGTGTGAGTGTGCAAAGCGCACGTGCTCATGGGATAAAAATGCAACAAATAGGCGACACCATAATTTGTAACTGGGATGCAGAGTGCGCTTATAATGCCTCAAAACAGCTTTTTACTGCCCACGGTAAGGAGATAGAATTTATCATTTCCAACAATGATGACATGGCTATAGGCGCCATAAAAACATTGCAAGAGCTGGGATTTAACACCAAAAATGGCAAAGCTATTCCGGTGGTGGGTATTGACGCTATAGACAAAGCCAAAAAAGCTATTACAGCAGGCAGTATGCACGGAACCGTCCTACAGGACGCAGAGGCCATGGCAAAAACTGTAGCAACTATGACCCTCAATGCCACTGCCAAAAAACCTCTACTGGAAAATATTCCTTATTCGTGGGACGCAACTGGCATTGCTGTTCGCATCCCATACAAGGCGTATGAAGAGTAGGGATAAAAAACTATTTGCAAATACTCCTTACATTACTTAAAATTTTTTACATATACTACTTTAGGAGAGCGCCATGCTACAACCACCGAATATTTTAAGTATTGCCGGTTCAGACTCTGGAGGCGGCGCCGGTATTCAAGCAGATATCAAAACCATCATGGCTCTTGGTGGCTATGGCATGACTGCTATTACTGCCCTTACCGCTCAAAATGGCGAAGGGGTCAATGCAATCCACGCACCGGAACCAAGTTTTGTAGTGGCGCAGCTTAACGCCATACTAAATGGTTTTCCTGTGGCAGCAGCTAAAACCGGCATGCTCTTTTCTGCATCTATCATGCAGGCTTTAGCACCGGAACTGGCTAAAGCATCCTTTCCCATCGTTGTTGATCCGGTGTGCGTAAGTCAAAGCGGACATACCCTTTTGCAAGAAGATGCCATTGATACTCTTAAAGAGCATATTATTCCCCTAGCTACTCTGCTCACCCCAAACAAACCCGAAGCGGAATTTTTAACCGGAAAAAGTATTAACACCGCAGAAGACGTATGCGCTGTAGCAGAAGATTTGTTAGCACTTGGTGCCAAAGCTGTACTTATTAAGGGTGGGCATTTTGACTCTAGTATCATGGTCACCGACTGGCTCTGCCTGCCAGGTGAAGCACCTCAAGCCTTGCAACAAGCCCATGTAACTACAAAAAATAATCACGGTACCGGTTGCACCCTATCAGCCGCCATTGCTACTTATTTAGGATTACAAATGCCGCTTTCTATCGCTGTAAAAAAAGCTCAAGAATATGTTAACTTGGCACTACGTAAAAGCTATACGCCGGGCAAAGGGCATGGGCCACTTAATCATAATGCGAAAGTATAAAAAAACTACACGAGTAAACTTTCCTAATTTTTTTATCAACACCATAGAGACGTTGCACACACCATTTTCTTTATGATGATGGTGTTTTTTCTCTTGTGTTTAATAAAAGTTTCTGCTATCAACACCAGACGCCCTTTTAGGGGAAATTATTGTTTGGAGGCTGTGTAAATATGGCAAATCGTGAAACCGGAAATGAAGCAGAATTAAGCTTCGAAAGCGCTCTTGAAGATTATTTAAGTAGCGATTTTGGCGACTTAGATGAAGGTTCCATTGTTAAAGGTGTAGTTGTTCGCATCGGTGAAGAACACGTTCTTGTGGATGTAAACTTCAAATCTGAAGGACAAATTCCCGTTGAAGAATTTCGTGACTCCACTGGCAACTTACAAGTTGCTGTGGGTGACACCATTGATGTGTATGTGGTACGCAAAGATGAGGGAGCTATCTCTCTTTCCTTTGAAAAAGCCAAAAGAATGCAAATTTTTGACCAACTTGAAGAAGTTCAAGAGAAAAATAGTGTCATTAAAGGGCATATTGTGCGTCGCATCAAGGGCGGTTATACTGTAGATATTGGTGGCGTGGATGCCTTCCTTCCCGGATCGCATGTGGACTTACGCCCAGTACCCGACATGGACGCCCTAGTAAATCAAGAGTTTGAGTTCCGTGTTCTTAAAATTAACCGCCGCCGTAGTAACGTCATTGTTTCTCGTCGTGTACTTTTAGAAGAAGAGCGTGACTCTAAGCGCTTAGACTTACTTGGCACTTTGGAAGAAGGCCAAATGGTGGTTGGTAAAGCCAAAAACATCACAGAATATGGTGTATTTATTGACCTTGGCGGTCTTGATGGTCTCTTGCATATCACTGATATGTCCTGGCGCCGCATCCGTCATCCAAAAGAAATGATTACTGTTGGGCAAGAGCTTGAATTAAAAGTTCTTTCCTTCGACAAAGAAAATAATAAAGTATCCCTTGGTCTTAAACAATTAGTTTCTGACCCATGGCAAGACATTACCGAGCGCTTCCCAGAAGGTTTGCGTAGCAATGGTAAAGTAACCAATCTTGTAGACTACGGTGCTTTTGTAGAGCTTGAGTCCGGCGTTGAAGGTCTTGTGCATATTTCTGAAATGTCTTGGACTCGCAAGTTGCGTCATCCCTCCCAAATGGTTCGTGTAGGCGATGAAGTAGAAGTGATTATCCTTGGCGTAGACGGTGACAAAAAGCGCATTTCCCTTGTCATGAAGCATGTTAAGCCTAAGTGATGGGAACTTGTTGCTCAAAAATACCCTGATGGCACTATCCTTGAAGGCGCCATTAAGAT
>CAYJHS010000129.1:0-7419 GCA_964369815.1 uncultured Desulfovibrionaceae bacterium | reverse complement strand
TAAAAATACTGGCATCAATTACATCGATGCCAATTGTATTTTTATACTATGCCAGTGAAAAGCTACACTTTGTATACTACAAGGACTATTTATCGCAAAACAGCATAAAGCTACCTATGAGGATGTTGCAAAATGCAATTGGTGTCGATGCAATTGACACCAGCATTTTTACAATGTCCTCATAAGGTAGCGAATAATCAACGAGTGTTTTTTTACTGAGTTAAGGCAATAGCCACAAGCAAAAAAGTTTCTTCTTACAGCACAAAGTAAGCCCCCATCATAATGATATGACAAAATGCAATTGGTGTCGATGCAATTGACGCCAGCATTTTGTTATATCATTATGATGGGGGCGAAAATAAAGTAGCAATCACTTTTTTTCAAGTCACCCAGAAACTTTAATAAACTCTTACAAAGCGGCTTTCAAAGCCAAAATCAAGCTCTCGGCATCTTCAAAGCTTGTCCCCCATGAGGTTACAAAGCGGATAGTAGTAGTATCTTCATTTTTTGACCACACCTCAAAGGCATGGCTTTGGGCAAGCTTTTGCACTGCTTCTGTTGGCAAAATTGGGAAAATTTGATTAGTTACTGTGGAAGTAAGCAAGGGAATATTCATAGTTACGAGATGATTATCTAGATATTCTGCCACCTCATTGGCATGGCTGGCAAGCGCATAATACAGGTTATCGGTAAACAAAGCTTCAAACTGCACCGCAATGAGCCAGCCTTTGGCCAGCATAGCACCACGTTGTTTACATAAATAGCGAAAATCACTTTGTATATCTTTATTGACTAGCACTAAAGCTTCGCCAAAAAGCGCACCATTTTTGGTACCCCCCACATAAAAAGCATCACACAAAGCAGCCAATGCAGCAAAATTTGGGGGTGCCAACTCATGTTTGGCAAGCGCCACGCCAAGCCGAGCGCCATCCACAAAAAGGTATAATCCTAGTTCCCTACAGGTCTTGGAAATAGCCTCAAGTTCTGCTTTACTGTACACAGTTCCCAGTTCCGTAGCTTGTGAAATATATACAAGTTTTGCCTGTACCATGTGCTCATTATCATGTTCAGCACATATACGCACAATACCCTGCGGCGTGAGCTTTCCATCACTGCTTGGGCAAGTCAGTACCTTATGCCCTGTGGCCTCAATGGCACCGGTTTCGTGCACATTGATATGCCCACTTTCGGCCGCAATGACAGCCTGATGCGGTCTTAAAAAAGCTGAAATGACCAGTAGATTTGTCAACGTGCCACCGGCTAAAAAATGCACATCTAATGAAGAACATTGGCAAAGTTCTCGTAAGAGTTCTGTCACCCTGTGCGATATACTATCAAGCCCATAGCCAGTATATTGTGTTACGCTACTCTTAGCCAAGGCCTCAAGCATGGCAGGATGTCCTGTTTGATTATAGTCGTTCTTAAATTTTTGTATTACCGAAAAATTCATATATTTTAACCTTACACTTCAACCTTCAAACGCTGGCTAAGTCGTGTATACCGCGTTTGAGTTTTATTATTATTGACTGCCATGCTCAGTGCTTTGCTTTCGCCCACCAGCACCACCAACTTTTTACCTCGGGTAACACCAGTATACACAAGATTGCGTTGTAATAGCATATAATGCTGAGTCATAAGTGGAATAACTACAGCGGGATATTCAGACCCTTGTGACTTATGTATAGATATAGCATAGGCCGGTACAATTTCGTCTAGTTCATCAAAATCGTAACTCACATTACGCTCATCAAAACGCACTGTGAGCGTGCGTTCCTTAGGGTCAAGCACAACAATGCGCCCAATATCGCCATTAAATACATCTTTATCGTAATTATTGCGTATTTGCATTACTTTATCATCACGATAAAAGCTCTTTTCTCCTCGCTGAATTTTCAGATCCTTATGTCTAATGAGCGCATCTTGTAAAAGCTTATTCATATTTTCTGAGCCAACAGAGCCCTTGTGCATGGGGGTAAGCACCTGAATATCTTCTAGAGAGTCTAGGCCAAAACGGCGAGGAATGTGATCTTTCACCAGTTCTACTACCATAGTAGCTACTTTATCTGGGTCAGACTGACGAATGAAATAAAAATCGGTGAGCACATCTTTGTTAGCTTCAAGGCAAGGCACCTCTCCTCGATTTATAAAGTGCGCATTACGAATAATATCACTTTGAGCAGATTGACGAAATATTTCGGTAAGTTCTGCAACAGGCATGACTTGTGAAGCAATTATATCCTTAAGCACATTGCCAGACCCCACCGAGGGTAATTGGTACACATCACCCACAAAAATCAACGTAGCGCCAAGGGGCGCAGCTTTGAGCAAATGATAAAAAAGCATGGTATCCATCATGGAAGCTTCATCCACAATGAGCAAAGAGCAAGCCAGCGGGTTGTCTTCATTACGGGCAAAACCATCTTCTCCTGGATTATATTCCAGCAAACGATGAATGGTCTTGGATTCTCGTTTGGTGGCTTCAGCCATACGTTTTGCGGCACGGCCCGTGGGAGCAGCGAGAAGGATTTTTGCCTTTACGGAATTAAAAAGCTGAATAATAGCATTAATAATAGTGGTTTTGCCGGTGCCGGGGCCGCCGGTAAGAACCATAACTTTTGACTGTGTGGCGGTAAAGACGGCTTCTTTTTGTTCGGGGGCAAGGGTGATGGGTAAGGCTTTAAGAACATCTTCCACAAGAGCAGCAGGATTTTCAAAACGTACAGACTTTGGTGAGTATAAAATACGTTTAAGATAGTGCGCTATTTTACTTTCATAATGGTAAAAACGGCTCAAAAAAATCCCCATTTCTCCGTCCATTTCTTCGCAAACAATGCGCTCTTGCCTCTCCAAACCGTCAAGAGCGTTTTCTACCATATCATATGTTATTTCAAGTGCTTCTGAGGTCATATTTACAAGTTTATCTTGTGGCATAAATACATGTCCATTATCACAACACTTTGAAAGCGTGTAAAGAAGCCCAGCTTCTGCCCGAAGAGGATTATCTTTTTCAAAGCCAAGCTTTTGTGCCGCTTTATCTGCCGACAAAAAACCTACGCCTCGTATGTCCATAGCCATACGGTAAGGATTTTCTTTAATGATGGCAAGAGCTTCCGGACCATAATGTTTATAAATACGAATGGCGTAATTAGTTGTGATACCGTGTGGCTGTAAAAAAATCATAAGCTCACGCACACCACGATGCGCTGCCCAGCCCTCTACTATACTGGCATAATTTTTTTTGCCAATACCGGAAATTTTTCGTAATTGTTCTGGCTCTTCATCTAAAATACGTATGGTATCTGTGCCAAAAGCTTTGACAATTTTACCAGCCAAGTGGGGGCCCACACCTTTGAGCAAACCAGAAGAAAGATAGAGCCGTATACCCTCGGTAGACGCCGGCAAGACTTCTTCATAGCTTTCCATATGTAGTTGACGCCCAAAACGTGCATTTTGCACCCATTTTCCGCAAATGCGTAATTGCACACCGACTTGCGGCTCTGACATATGCCCAACTACTGTGAGATTATCCTTGGTTTTAGGAATTATAAGACGCAGTACGGTGTAACCATTTTCTGCATTATGAAAGACAACGCGCTCCACAGAAGCAGTAATGTCCACTTGATCAGGGGCGGTCTGTAATAAGGGTAAATCCATAAAGTTCCAACTAGTTCAACTAAAAGTCTTAATTATTTATTACAGTGAGATGTATACTGCGCAATAATATCATACAAATTTTGTGGGTCAAAAGGCTTGCTGATATAGTTTTGCATGCCCTTAGAGTTCAGAGCTATATCACGTGTTTTCATATCTTGCACTGTATGTGCTGACATACCGATGATGGGTAAGGTGTCATAATTGGGGTTTTCGCGTAATTTTTCAGTGGCTTCAAAACCACTCATACGTGGCATTTCCAAATCCATAAGAACAATATCAAATTTTTCTTCTTTTACCATTTCAAGAACTTGAATACCGTCAGTAGCGACACTAACTTCACAACCAAAGTCTTGTAACGTTTCCAAAGCAATAATAACATTAATTTCGTTATCTTCTGCCAAAAGCACGCGCACACCGTCAAGGGAGAAAGAGCCATTTTCTTGTGCCATAAGCTCTTCGTGTTTTAAGTGATGTAACACCATCTCTTCATCTTCATGAGTCACCTCAAAGGGCAGCACACAAGTAAAAGTGGCGCCTGCACCAAATTCACTTTTTACAGAAATTTCGCCGCCCATAAGAGAACACAAACCTTGCACCACAGGCAATCCTATACCCGTACCGCCATATTGCCGCGAAAAGCTCTCATCCCCCAAATAAAAGAGGTCAAAAAGAGCACCCAACTGTTTTTGCGAAATACCAATACCGGTATCAGCCACTTCAATATGTAAAGAGCAAAGCCGGCTCTTTGTATCATAGTCACCCGTAATAACAACAGAAACATGACCATGCTTGGTGAACTTTATGGCATTATTACTCAAATTTTGTACAATCTGTAGTAAGCGCAGAGGGTCACCTCTTAAGGTATGTGGCATACTTTCGCTAATATGCACACTGGCTTCAAGGTTTTTTACATGGGCTTCAGCAGTAAAATCTTGAGAAAAGCGCTCAAAGGTGTCCTTTAGGTCAAAAATGGTAGATTCAATTTCCATTTTGCCAGCTTCAATCTTTGAAAAATCCAATATATTATTGATGATATGTAATAGTGCTTTGGAGGAAAATTTTATTTTTTCAAGATAGCCTGCCACAGCTGGATTGGTATTACTTCTTTCAGCAAGTTGTGACATACCGGTAATGCCATTGACAGGTGTGCGTAATTCGTGACTCATATTGGCTAAAAAGCGCGCTTTGGCCTTTACAGCTTCTCGTTCCAGCACACGCTCCTTTTCCAAGGCCAATGAATCGCTAATATCAATAAAGGTAGTGGCATGAGCATCTTTTAGCTTTCCCCATTCCACGCAATTTTCTATGACAGTTAGGTCTAAGTCAAAATTATCATTATGGTAGGTACTGACAAAAGGCGCACTCCCCAAAAAGACTTTATCCATACCGCAAAACGTACATGGAGCATCAAACTTATGCAAAACCTCATAGCAATGCTGAGAACCAAAAGTTTTATACCCCACAAAATCCCTAAACGCTTTATTACTAAAAATAATTTTATAATTTTTAGGGTTAACAATATAAAAAGGTACAGGAAAAACATCAAGCATGCTTTGCGCTGCTGCTTCTTCTTTTTGTAGGATTCTTTGCATATTGTAATGCTCTTGCGCAGCGTTGATAAGATGCCCAAGACCTAGCAAAGTGCCGGAGCATTGCCCCATCCACTGTGTAGCCAGTTCTTGTGTCATGCCATATTCACCTTCATTACTGCAAATGACTGCGCCAAAAAATCCCGTGAGTTTTCCTCCAAAAAAGAGAGGGACAATTGCGATACTTCTCACTGCTAAGTGACGAAACAGCTCATGTGCCGTAACATCCATTTCTTTTTCAAAGTCAGTGACAATTCTGGCATATCCTTGTAAAAAGCTCTCCCACATTTGTGTATTAGTAAAAAGAAAATCCAGTGAAACCCCTTGGAGCAAGGCCTGTGCCGAACTCACTCCTTCATTAACCCAAACAAATTTTTCATACCAAAGAGAATCAATATAATCAAAAACAAAGGTACGACTTGCCCCAAGGCTCTTACCTATATCTTGGAGCGCAGTATGAAAAAAAGCGTCTTCGCTCCCAATAGTAAGCATGCCTTTAGATACACGCAAAAATAGCTCTGCATGCGCATCTTGCATTTGCTGAAACTCTCTTTGTACATCAGCGCTCATAACAAAACCCCTGCTGTGCAAAACGATATATAGTACGACGCAAATTCTCTGGATCAAAAGGCTTTGAAATATGGTCTTGCATGCCTACTTCACGGCTTTTTTCATGGTCTTGCACCATGGCATGGGCTGACATGGCCACAATAGGAAGTGTGTCAAAACGTGGATTACGACGCAAAGCTTTTGTAGCTTCAAGACCGTCCAAGACTGGCATTTGAATATCCATAAGCACTATGTCATACATTTTTTCATCTAGCATATCAACAGCTTGTTGGCCGTTACCCGCAGTTTCCACAAGGCAACCAAAACTTTCTAACACTTCACACGCAATAAGCACATTAATTTGCTTATCCTCTACAAGAAGAACAGAAACTCCGGCAATATCAAAGTTATGCGCCGCAGCATTTTTTTGAAGCATTTTTTCTTCAGGGCTTTGCATATGTATGGCAAAGGGAAGTACACAAGAAAAATTACTCCCAACCCCAAGCTCACTACTCACACTAATATCTCCACCCATTAAAGCGACAAAACGCTTTACAATGCTAAGGCCAAGCCCTGTACCGCCATAACGCCGACTTGTTGAGCTATCTACCTGTGAAAATTCTGAAAAAAGGGTGACAATCTTTTCTTGTGGGATACCAATACCGGTGTCAATAACCTCAAGCTTAATCCATGCCGTTTCATGCAGCGCAGCAGTAGACGCCTCATTTTGCACAGGAACATGCTTTGACAAAGCTATAATTACTTTCCCTACTGAAGTGAACTTAATAGCATTATTTGTTAGATTAATAATAATTTGTGAAAGGCGTGTAGCGTCCCCCACCAAGGCCTGCGGTAAAAAGCTGTCAAGGTGCACTTCAAGCTTAATGCCCTTGGCATCTACCACCCCTTGCAAAATAGCTTTAACGCTAGATAATACATCTGCTAGTTGGAAAAGGCGGTTATCAAGCCTTACCTTATCTCCTTCAATTTCTGATAAATCAAGAGTTTCATTGATTACACTCAGCAAATTATCCGATGACAGTTTTATTTTGTTGAGATAACCTGCCACCACAGGGTCAGTATTGTTTTGCTCAGCAAGGTGCGTTAAGCCCACAATGCCATTCAAGGGGGTCCGTAACTCGTGGCTCATATTAGAAATAAACTGTCCCTTGGTAGCATTGGCTTCCTGCTCCAGGACATGTTCTCTTTGCATGCGCAAACGTTCTGTAATATCAACGCCTACACAAAAATTGCACTGTTCTTTTTCTTCCCAAGTAGTATTGGAAATAATGATTTTATAGTCACGCCGTGAAGCAGGATTATAATACTGTTTGATTTCTAAAACATCTTGTTTTGACAGTTGTGTTTGTGGATCGGCGGCACAGGCTTTATCAAGTTCTGGATAAATATCGCTGTGTTTTTCTTGTTCACCAAAACAACGTATACTTTCTGCATTTTGAAAAAGCACATCTTGCTCTTTGACGGTATTTACACATAATGGCAAGGGAAAAGTGTCAAAAACTCTATACAACTGCTGCCTTTTAGTCACAAGCACTTCTTTACAGCGAAAATATGCGAAAGCCGAATTAAAGAGAGCGCTTAGAGCTATGATAGTAGAAGAGTGTAG
>CAYJHS010000128.1:624-7489 GCA_964369815.1 uncultured Desulfovibrionaceae bacterium | reverse complement strand
AAATTATGTACGATTTTTACCGGATTCACCAGCGTAAGGTAAGCTTTTTCTGGGAAGAAGTGCACAATGAGTATCAAATTATGAAAGGGCGAATTTTCTCTCCTTTCAAGCGCATTGTGGGCGGAGTTGGATCTAAAAGCGCTGATGAAGAAGCTTTGACAAAATTATCTACATGGGTTGAAGAAGGACGTGTAAGCCGGTGGCATTATATATCTCCTCGCTATAAAGTTGACAGAACACTTACGTGCCCCAATGCGGCTAAGCATGGCTGCCTTGACCTTTGGGGGCCTGACCTTTTTGCAGAATTTGCTGGGGTGTGCAGCTATTGTGGGCATCATTTCCCCATGGAGCCGGAATGGTACGTGCGCAACGTCTTTGATCAAGGTTCTGTTTTTGAATTTAACGCCGCCATTGAAGCCGGTAATCCTTTGTCTTTTAAGGGTTTTGACGAGCGTATCCACGAAGCGCAGAAAAAAACCGGTGCTAAAAGTGGTTGCATGACCTTTGAGGCCTGCATTGACGGTGTTAAGGTGGTCGTAGCCATGCTCATGGGTACCTTCCGTGGTGGTTCCGTCGGAGCAGCCGAAGGACAAAAATTTGTGGAAGCTTGCGAACTTGCCATGAAAAAACGCTACCCCTTCATTGCATACGTACACGGTACTGCGGGCATTCGCATCCAAGAAGGTACGCATGGTGTTATTCAAATGCCTCGTTGCACAGTGGCTGTGCGTCGCTATATTGATAACGGCGGCCTGTACATGGTGCTTTATGATACCAATTCCTTCGCTGGCACTGTGGCAATCTTTTTGGGCTGCTCACCCTATCAATTTGCGGTGCGCTCCTCCAATCTTGGCTTCGCAGGCCCAGGCGTTATTAAGGAAACCACCGGCATTGACATTCCGCCAGATTATCATCGCTCCAGCAATGCTCTGTCCCGTGGGCATATTCAAGGTATTTGGGACAGACGCCATGTGCGCGCCAACCTAAAACAAGCACTCCTCACCATTGGTGGGCGCAATGTGTATTATCGATAGAATGAGGACAAGAGTATGCTAGATGTTACTACATTATTAGAGGAAATTAAGGCCTCACCCTACGAAGAAGTGTTGGTGCGTGCGCCGCATACGGGCTTAATCACCTTTGCTGACATAGAAGACGGCAGTACCGTGTATGGCCCGCAAGGCATGTGGAAGGAAAAGCCAGGCTCTAAGCTTGTAACCATTGAGCGTGAGCATAACCCAAAGCCCATATGTGCCCCAGAAAAAGGGGAAATTTGTGCTATTCATAAGGAATTGGAAGGAAAATTTGTAGAAGCCGGCACGCCGCTTTTAACCTTACGCCATTTTCTTACCAAGACAGAAGTTGTGCAAAAAATTCTTAAGCAAACCTTACACTTGTTTAAGGCACCCGAGCGTGCGAAGTACTATTTTACACCAGAAGTAGACAAAAAAGTGCGTGCCTCAGGCTCGCAAGCTGTGTCTGTTAGCGATGGCATGGAGCTGTTCATCATGTCCCGTATGAAGCGTGAAGCGCCCCTGCATTATACAGGGCCTTCTGGGCTTATCTATGCTGTATATTTTAATAACACAGAAAATGTGGATGCCGACCAAGCGCTTATAGGTGTGTGTCCGCCAGACCAGTTGGCTGCCATTGAAGAGGTGGTACTACGTATTCAAACTGAGGGGCGCGAACAATAAAAAAAGGGGCGGAACCGCGCAAACTACTGTGTCAGGTGCATATTTTTCTTGCTCGTGTATGTTCAATACACGTCGCTGCGTAAAATATACACCTTCCTCGTATTTTACACTTTTCCACCCCTTTTTTATTTTTTGTGGAATATTGTGTATAAACAATAAAAAGGATACACCATGGGAAAAGCATTACAAATTCGAGTGTCGGCGGTAACGTGGGACGAGTTTTTGCCTGCTAAGCTTTGGCCACAACTCATGGAGCTCGCTGAAACCATCCCAAGTTCAGAAAAAAAGCTGGGAGTGGTGGAGCTTGTCCACCGTCTTGGGGACGGCTTGCAATTTATGAAATGGAGTCAAGAGCGTGTAGACGCTTTGCAGGACAATGTTTTGCTTGCTGTGAAGACCGTTAAAGAGTTAGAATCTGCCTTAGCTGACTGGGATCCACGCAAAGCCAATACCCTGAGCGATTCCCTTGAAGATATTTTAGACACTCTGGAAGCAAATTTTCGCTAATGCCTTTTTATATCAGGAGTTAATATGTTAAATAAAGTACAAATTATCGGACGACTTGGCCAAGACCCTGAATTGCGCTATTCTCAATCAGGGGCCGCCATGTGTAACTTGAATGTTGCTACTGATGAGTCTTATCAAGACAGAGATGGGAACAAAGTACAACGCACAGAGTGGCATAGAGTTGCAGTATTTCAACGCTCAGCGGAGAACTGCGCTAGCTATCTAGCTAAAGGTTCTTTAGTCTACGTAGAAGGCTCCTTGCAAACTCGTAAGTGGCAAGATCAAAACGGTCAAGATCGCTATACTACGGAAATCAAAGCTCAGCGTGTGCAGTTTTTAGACAGAAAAGGCGATAATCCTAATGCCGGACAGGGCTCCTATGCTGGGCATAATGATAATGGCGGATATGCACAGCAAAACAGTGGCGCACCAAGACAAAATGCTGCACCAAATAAAAATGCCTCCAACAACAGAAATGATGAAGGCCCCCTCTTCCCATCTGAAGCTAGCGAAATGGATAACTTCCCGTTTTAAAAATTATACTTTATAGTTGTTTATTTTTTGGGGGGGCAAAAAACTTTTTTCAAAAAATTTTTTCCCCCCCCAACCCCCCCCTCTTTCAAAAAACTTTCGTTGCGACGACACTCCTACTTCTTTCACACATCACGGCGCAATGAAACTTCACACTTCCCTTATATCAAACTGTTCTCTGTATTTTTATACTATGCCAACGAAAAGCTTTATTTTGTATGAAAGCTTGAGAATCCCAAAAAATGGGGATGCGGAGATGCGTGTTTTTCAAGGGTTGAATGTGGTCGCATTGAAAAATTTTTGAGGGCGGGGGGGCTGGGAGGAGGGAACTTTTTTCAAAAAGTTCCTCCTCCCAGAAAAAAATAAAACTATTAGTTATTCACCAATTTTTAAGTCTTCCCAGTATTTTTCATAGACTTTTTGGGTGTCGCCAAGTCCTTTTGTAAATTCGCTGTCTTTGATTTCAGCGGTTGTGGGGAAGATGAGGGTGCTTTCTGCCATTTCTTTAGGCAGGTGTTTTTGCACGCCGGTGTTTGGAGTGGTGTAGTTGTATTCTTCTACGCATTTAGCGGCGATGTCGGGGCGCAAAATGAAGTTAATAAAAGCGTGTGCGGCGTCTTTGTGTTCGGCATGTACGGGAATAACGAAGCTATCGAGCCAGAGGGGAGTGCCTTCTTTAGGGTAGACGAACACAAGGTCAGGGTTTTCTTTTTGTGCGATGAAGGCGTCGCCATTCCAGATGAAGCCGGCGGTAACTTCGCCGCTAATAAGGGCTTGTTTGGCGGCGGTTACGTCAAAGATGCGCACGCTAGGTTTGAGTTTTTGTAACCATTCAAAGCCTTTTTTGATTTCGTCGGCTTTGGTGGTATTGATGGAAGAACCGGTGGCAAGCAGAGCTGCGCCAAAGGTATCACGCAAATCATCGGAAAGAAGGAGCTTACCCTTAAATTCAGGGCGCATAAGGTCATTCCAAGAGGTGATAGTTTTGGGGTCTACAGCTTTTTTATTTACCATAAAGCCTTGGGCGCCCCACATATAGGGGATGGAGTAGCTATCTTTGGCGTCAAAGGCTTTTGCAACAACTTTTTCATCAAGGTATTTCATGTTAGGCAGCTTGCTTTTGTCGATTGTGCTTAACAGGCCGTTATCACGCATCAAGTCCACAAAGTAGGTGGAGGGAACCACAACGTCATAGCCTTTACCGCCAAGAAGTTTGAGCTTGGCATACATGGCCTCATTGGATTCATAGGTGGTATAAACGACTTTGATGCCCGTTTCTTTGGTAAATTGGTCAAGAACAGATTGTGGAATATATTCAGACCAGTTGTATACATTAACAACTTTTTCTTCGGCGGCATGGAGCATGCTAGCACTGCCAAGAACCAAGCAGCATAAAGCCAATAACAACAGTTTTTTCATCAATTTTTTCTCCTTCTGCCCATTGTCCAAGCCATAAGCACAAGGAGCACCGTCACACCAAACATAACTGCTGAGAGAGCATTGACGTCGGGCTTCATGCCAAGGCGAACCATGGAGTAGATTTTTAAGGGTAATACTTCAAAGGATGGCCCAGTCACAAAGAAGCTAATGAGCACATCGTCCATAGACAGGGTAAAGGCAAGTAACCAACCTGCAATAACCGCCGGAAAAATTAGCGGTAAAATTACATGGCAAAATGCCTGCCACTCTGACGCACCAAGGTCTCGAGCGGCCTCAACAATGCTTTCGTCAAACTCTGTTAATCTTGCTAAAATAGTTATGATAACAAAGGGTAACGATAGCGTTGTATGTGCAATGAGCAGGGTTGTAAAGCCAAGCTCCACATTAAGAGCAATGAAGAAAATGAGCAAAGATATGCCCATAACAATGTCTGGTGACACCGTAAGCACGTAGACTGAACCGTGAAACACTTTGCGCCCTAAGAAGCGGTAACGCTTTAAGGCCACAGCGGCAAACACACCAAGAACGGTGGCGAGTGTGGCACTTAAAGAACCAATGATGAGTGAGTTTAGGGCAGAGTCGAGCAGGGTTTCGTTACGCAGGAGTAATTCATACCATTGCAGGGTGAAACCGCGCCAGTCTGTGGAATATTTGGCGGCATTGAATGAGTAAATAATTACTAAAATAATAGGTAAATATAGTAGTGTGTATACTATAGTAAGCCACACCTTTGAAAGTAAGCGCATTAGGCTGTCCCTCCTTGAGTAGCTTGTTTTAGCGGAGATTTTTCTTCAAGTTCCGTATTTTTGCTGTGAGTATAGGTGTTTACGAGGCGGTACACTAATAAAAGTAAAATGAGTAAAAGGGTAAGGAAAGTGCTGGCAGCTGCCCCTAGTGGCCAATCGCGTGCAACAAGGAATTGATTTTTAATAAAGTTGCCAACGAGCAAGGTTTTTGCACCACCAAGAATTTCTGGTATATAAAAAGCGCCAAGAGAGGGCAAAAATACCAATATGCTGCCGGCTACAATGCCCGGTAAAGTTAGGGGCAAGGTGATGTGCCAAAAGGTGCGTAAGGGGCTTGCGCCAAGGTCGCGAGCGGCTTCGGCATAACGGCCGTCGAGCTTTTCTATGCTGGCATAGAGCGGTAAAATCATGAAAGGTAAGAAGGTATATACCATACCGCAGAAAGTAGCAAAACTTCCATACATTAGAGAAATTGGCTCTGTTGTAAGTCCAAGCCACATGAGCAAAGAACTGATAATGCCATTAGCTTTTAAGATGGCAATGAGGGCATAGGTGCGGATGAGTGAATTTGTCCAAAATGGTATAATAATAAGCAGTAAAAGCCACGGTTTAGTTTTTTCTTTGGCACGTGCCATAGCCGTTGCAAAGGGGTAAGCAAGGAGTAAGCAGGTGATGGTTGAAACAAGAGCAATCCAGAATGATTCCCACAGGATAGTTAAGTATTTGGGGTCAAATAAATTAAGGTAATTTTCCCAAGTAAAAACAGGGCTCACAAAGTCATTCTCCCCACGCTTTAGTAGGGTTATGACCAGTAAGCCTATATTGGGTAAAAGGGCAAAAATACCTAACCATAGAGCCGTAACGCTAATGCTTAAAGTGCGAAGAAAATTAAAGTTTTTCATGCTAATTATCTTCGGATGGCAAGAGAACTTCCCAGCCGCTTACCCATGTAACGTACACATCTTCGCTTGGGACATAGTTAATATCAAGGCCGTCTTCGTCAAAAAACTCTGCCCCAATGAGCAAAGGTCCTTGATTTTCAAGGCGAGTATAAATATCTACCGTGGCACCTTTGTACACGGTTTCTTCAATTTTTGCACGTAAAATTGGCGCATTAGGGTCGGGACGGTCTTCGTAAATATGGTAAATGCGCAAATCTTCTGGGCGAATGAGTACATTTACTTTATCGTTTAAGGCAAAGTCGTTCTTGGAAGGCACGGTAAAGAGTGTGTCTTGCACAGAGATTTCGTACAGTCCGCCTTCCTTTTTGCCAACAATGGTGGCCGGCAGGATATTGATTTCTCCTACAAAGCGCGCAACATAGAGGTTGGCAGGGTTTTCATAAATATCTTGCGGGCTTCCTTCTTGAACAATGCGCCCATTATCCATGACAACTACTCGGTCACTCATGGCAAAGGCTTCTTCTTGGTCGTGGGTTACAAAAACAAAGGTGATGCCTAGCTTGCGTTGTAAGCGTTTGATTTCCAGTTGCATTTGACAGCGTAATTTATAGTCGAGCGCAGAAAATGGTTCATCAAGTAAGAGCACTAAGGGTTCATTAACGATGGCGCGGGCAAGGGCGACACGTTGCTGTTGCCCACCAGAAAGATGGGATGGCTTGCGATCCACAAGGTGCTCAAGGCGCACCATTTGTAGCACTTCACGCACACGTTTTGCAATGTCGTCTTTTTTAAGGCCTTGCATTTTAAGGCCAAATGCAACATTGTCAAAGACTGTCATGTGCGGGAAAAGGGCATAGTTTTGAAAAACCGTATTTACTTGGCGTTTTTCGGGCGGTACATCACTCACGTCTTTGCCGTCCATGCACAAAGAACCAGCGTCAAGCTTTTCAAAACCAGATAAAATGCGTAAAATCGTGGTCTTACCACAACCTGAAGGTCCAAGTTAGGTAAGAAACTCTCCATTGGCGATGGCTAAATCAAT
>CAYJHS010000128.1:0-614 GCA_964369815.1 uncultured Desulfovibrionaceae bacterium | reverse complement strand
ATGCCATTTAGTGCCACATGGTTGTCATATTTTTTGACAACACCGCTCAGGGTAATAAGAGGCGCCTTTTGCTTCATTATTTTATTATTATACCATGCTTGTTAAAGGTACAGCCCGTGAAGTGGGTTACAGATTATAGCACACTTGCGTTGTGTCGCCTTGTACTGCATTGTACGCAATAAATCAAGATTTTGCTTGCAAAAATTTTTTTTAGCTAAAATCTAATAATTGTTCGCCTTGTCAAAACTATTCAGCAAAAAGTCGTAATTTTTTAATAAGTTCTCGGTCGTTGTTTTGCTTTGCCATATCAATAACTGTCCAGTTGTTTGAATCTTTAATAAGGACATTGGCGTTATATTACAAAAGCAAGTCAATCATTTCTGGATATCCCTCACGATAGGCAAGCATGAGAGCCGTCTTTCCAATTTCGTCTCGTGTAATTAAAGGTAAAATCTTTTTATCATGAAATTTATGTAGAGGATAGTCAATGTCTACACCTTTTTCGAGTAATGCTTTCACGACACTGATTAGGTTTTCCTTCACAGAAAGAAGAAAAAAAGGATACACCCCATCATAGCCAGACGGGACAATACTTAAGTCATTAACAAAACTGG
>CAYJHS010000127.1:727-7559 GCA_964369815.1 uncultured Desulfovibrionaceae bacterium | reverse complement strand
GCAAAGCAAAATATAGCGCAAGAACAAGCACCCTCGCCAGAAGCTGCAAGTGCGATTCCTTCCAAAAAAGAACAAGAATAATCGCAACGCAGGAAAGAGCAGGAAAATTATGCCGTGCTTTTCTCGTCTCAAAAAAAATCCCCCAAGTCCTGCTTTTTCAGAAAGCAAAACCTGTTTTGTCTTTGCCACTAATGACAATTATGCCCCTTACTTAGCTGTGGCACTATACTCTCTTAAAGAACATGCGCCAAAAGACACAGGCTATGACATTTGTATTTTACACAGTGACCTTGCAGAAGAGTTGCAACAGGGACTAAAAATTTTTCCGGATGCGCATTTTTCCATACGTTTTATCAATACAACACCTTACTTAGATGACATTGACACCTCTTTGCTTGTAACCCACGCCCATTTTAGCCGCGAGGCCTATTATAGGTTTTTTATTCCGCACATTTTTTGCCACTATGAAAAAGTTGTATATTGCGATTGCGATATGCTCTTTGTGGAAAACGCTCAGGAGCTTTTTGCCGTGGATTTACAAGGGATGCCCATGGCTGGCGTTTTGGAGTATAAGTTTAAATGTAAAGTGTGTTTTGATACGGTGTTACATGATTATGCCATACACATTTTACAACTTAACGACGTGCAAAAATACTTCAATTCCGGCTTGTTGATTTTTGACATTGAGAAATTACAAGCTTTAAACTTTACAGAAAAATGCCTTGAAATTTTGGCACGAGTACAAAGACCTCGTACCGTAGACCAGTGCATTATCAACAGCCTTATGCAAGATAAGGTGCTTTTTTTAGACCCAAGTTGGAATTTGCAAACCCATGTAGACGTGGAGGAGTTAAAAGCTCACTTAGCAGAAAATGAATATAGTGCGTACATGCAAGCCCTACAAGCACCGAAAGTTATTCATTATTGCTCACCACAAAAACCGTGGAATACCAAGAAAATTGCCTTTGGAGAGTTATGGTGGAAGTATGCCCGAAGAAGTGGGCTTGGGTAAAGGGGTGTTTGGCACCTCCGGTGAGGGGAAAGGGATTACGAGATTTTCTTCGCCCTTACCATTCAATTATACAAATGATTATTTCACCTCCGGTGAGGGCAAGGACTCAAGGGGCTAGCCGCCCCTGGCCGCCCTTGCATCCCGCCTCCCCGCTAGTTACCCTTCCGCTGTGGCCTGTCCTTTCGGGGCTGTTTGCTCCGCAAACGATCCCCTACAGGGCATGAAAAGCCAAGGTCTTTTCATGCGGCACAGCGTCGGGGCTCAACCGTAACTACATAATTTTCTGTAATACGCTACAACGCTAAAACTGCGGTATATATGAAATCCCCCCTATAAATCACCACTAGCGATTAAACTAAGATTTACAACATTGTTCTTTGCTTAAAAGCCCCCCTCGTGAGAGCACCAATTTTTCAAGTGCGTAGCACGCAGAAAAATGGAGAGTGCTCGTTTTTGTGCGATTTTGAGTGGTTTGTAAGATTTTTTTTGCTCACAAAGAAGAAAGCATTTTTCAAACTTGAGTGTACTCAAGTACATGAGTTTGGAAAATGCTTTCTGATGCAGTGAGCAGGAAAAAGATGAAGACGCCAAAAGCGCACAAAAGTAAAAATGCAAAAGTATAAAAATTAAAGATTACAAATGGGATTAAAAAAACTTTTTGGTGCTAGCACAAGTTCCCCTTTGCCCCCTCAACAAAAAAACTACAGACCTAATGCCCAGCAATGCTATATTTTTTCAGCTTATACTGCAGCAAACTCTTAGATATTCCCAGCAAATCTGCAGCTTTAACCTGTACAAATTCGGTGCGAACCAGCGCCCGTCTAATGAGTGCAGCTTCAATTTTTTCCAGGGTATCACCAAGGTCTAGTTGCACAGGCAATAAGTCCACAGCACTTTTGTATTGGGCTTCTTCGTCACGAATTTCTGGGGGGAGATTTTCCACGTCGATGACTTCTGATTGCACAAGGACGGTGCAGCGCTCCACCACATTTTGTAACTGCCGAATATTACCCGGCCATTCATAGGCCACAAGATAATTAAGTGCGCCTGTGTTGAAAGTTTTGGGCGCAATGGCATTTTCTTTGGCAAAAGTCGTGGCAAAGTGCGCTACAAGCAAGGGAATGTCTTCACGGCGTTCCCTCAGCGGCGGCAAGTGGATTTCTACCACGTTCAGGCGATAGAAAAGGTCGTCTCTAAACTGTCCGGATTCCACGAGCTGCGCAAGGGTTTTGTTTGTAGCAGCGACGACACGGATGTCTACTTCTATTTGTTCATCTCCACCCACTCTTTCAAACTTTTTATCTTCCAGTACGCGAAGTAGCTTTACTTGTAAATCTGGACTAAGATCAGCTATTTCGTCTAAGAAGAGCGTGCCGCCATTGGCTTGTTCAAATCGACCTCGGCGCATGGCCACCGCGCCAGTGAAGGAGCCTTTTTCATGCCCAAAAAGCTCGCTTTCGAGGATGCCAGGGTTAAGCGCCATGCAGTTGACGGAAATAAATGGCTGTTCTTTACGGGGCGAGGAGACGTGTATGGCGCGCGCCACAAGTTCTTTGCCGGTGCCAGACTCGCCGGTAATAAGCACAGTAGACTTGCTGGGTGCGGCACGGTCAATCATGGTAAAAACTTCACGGATGCCGTGGCTATGTCCAATAATTTGATGTGTACCATAGCGAATTTCCATGGCTTCTTGGAGAAGGCGATATTGACGATGAGCCGTGTCAAGCTCTACGGAATTGTTCAAAGAGAGCAAAAGATCATCTTTGGCAAAAGGCTTGGTAATTTAGTCTATAGCCCCATTACGCATGACTTCTACTGCACTTTCGATGCTGCCAAAGGCGGTCATAATCAATACAGGAATATGCGGCCAGTTTTTTTTCACTCGCTCAAGCACATCTCGGCCCGTAAGGCGGGGCATTTTCATGTCTGTAATAACAACATCCACTTCTGACTCTTCTAGGAAGGTCAAAGCCGTTTCAGGATCATTGATAGCCGTAACATTATAGGAAGCGTCAAGTAAGAGCGTTTCTAAAATAAGCAAATAGTTTTTTTCGTCATCAATTATAAGGATGTGGGCTTTATCGTTCATAGGGCTTCCTTTTCTTTATTCACTTTGGGTAAGGGTGAATTCAATGTGTATTTTGGCGTGGCCTTCATCAGTATTATGTAAGGAGATAACGCCATTATGGCTGGTTATGATGCTTTTGACAATGGCTAATCCAAGGCCTGTGCCATTATCCTTCGTAGTGTAAAAGGGGTCAAACATACTCTCCATGCTGTCAGGTGGAAAGCCGGGTCCAGAGTCAGTAAAGGTCAGCTCCAAAAGTGTATCGGACTTTTTTGTCCCCTGAATGGTGATAAAGCCAGGCCCGTCAATGGCTTGTTGCGCATTCACTAAAATATTATAAAAAGCACGGTATAACAAATCCTTATCACCTACAACAACAAAATTTTCCGGTATCTGACGCTCCACGCTCATTTGACAGCGATTAAACTCACCTTCTAAGAAGGCCATGACCTCGTCCAACACCATATTAATACTCACCGGTTTATCTTGCAGTTGTCGTGGCCTTGCATAGTCCAAAAAGTCATTGATGGTTTGGCTAAGCCTACAAGACTCATCATGAATAGCGGTAAGAATACGTTGTGAAGCCACGTCGGTATCTTTTTCCTTTTGCCTTTTAAGCAAAAATTCTGAACTAGAGCGAATAATACCAAGAGGATTTCGTAACTCATGAGCAATACTGGAAATAACTCGGCCCATACTGACCAGCTTTTCCTTACTATGTAGTTCGTCTTCCAGTGCCTTGTTTTTTGCCACACGATACGCCACCACACGCTCCGTACGCCGTATTACCACCATCAAAAATACGAAGAGTAACACCGAAGAAAACAAACAAGTAACAACAATAAGCCCTTGGAATGCTAGGACAGATTCATAATCATAAGTAATATCCTGACTCAGCTCCAAAACCCCCATAACGTGATTAGTAACCTTGCCATCCTCACTGCGGGTTTGCCCCGTAAGCGGATACACCGTGCGCAGTACAAAGGAGCCGGACTTTAAAGGCAAGCGGAAAGGCGCCTGCCACATAGGGAAGGTAGTTATGAGCTCCGCCTTGGTAGGCTCCCCCTTCAAGGCCTCATTGACAGAAGAAGGTGCTAGGCCAAAACGCCCAAGGTCTTCATTATCTGTAGAATACGCCACCACTCGCCCAAAATCATAAATGCGAAAACGCTCAATCTGCAGGCCATGCATCACGGAACGAACAATCTTATCCAGCCGCTCATACTGCACAGGTTGCTTCAAAGCTATGCGCCCATAAGCCAAGACCGTTGGCACAGTAAAGCGCTGGTAAATTTGGTGATTTAAGTTTTTTGCAAGCAAGTTGGCAAATTGCTCATGCTTGGTGAGCAAGTTTTCTCGTGCGCTGTTGGCTATGAAGATGGAAAGAAGCAAACTTGAGGTCAAAATAAGGATGAAAGAAATCCAAGAGAGTGTTCTCGCATACGAAAGAGGGAGATCCTTTATTTCTTGCTTGCTAGCAACAGGTAATTTGGTCATTCATTGTCCTAATTTTGTTTTTTTGTGAGGATGCTAGCGCCAAAAAGGTCTTCCCTTTTCCCACACTATCCCTTTCCAAGACGCGCTTAATGCTCTACCCTCATGGGAAGGGCTAAAATATTTTCATTGCGGCAATATTTTTATTAAAAAATAAAGCTCCATCGCATTGAAAGTTTTTTGAAGGGGGGGAACTTTTGTTCGCAAAAGTTCCCCTCCAATAATTTTTCCCTCTAAACATCCTAAACTTCTTGCACAAGCTCTTCTCTAGCCATAAATGCAGCAAGATCGGCATGTTCTTTTTCAAGCTTTGGCGCACCAAGGCGAGCATTGGCTAACCTTTTACCAAGCTCTACTGCGGGTTGATCAAGGGGGTTAATGTTAAGCAACCAGCCGGTAAAAATAGTTGCAGCCTCTAATAAAAGCATTAGAGAACCGGCACTTTTAGCTGTGATATTTGCCATATCCATATGCACAAGTGGCACCTTATGCTCAAGCAATGCCATGCGTGTACCGAGGGCTTCGGCATATAAAAGCTCGCCAAAGTGCTTGCCTTTAAGCCATGCCCAAGCATCGGGCAAGTCATTGGCAAATTGTTGCCCTTGGGCATGTCCATTGTCTGGGAGATAAGCATTTGTTAAAAAGAAGCAAGCCTTATTACGTGGGCCATCCAGAAACATTTGGTTAACAGAGTGCTGATCTGTAACGCCAGTGGCACTGATAGGCATGATGCCTTTGCCTTGTTTTCCAAGGCTTTCTGCCCAAAGCTGCGCAAACCAAGGGCCGAAGGTAGCCCATTTAGGAATATAAGAAAAGAATATAAGTTCTGAATAGTTGCGCTGCTCAAGCTTATACGCCCACGAGGCAAGAGTGAAGGCTGGGTGGGCAAAAATATTGGCTGGATTTTCCACAAGGGGACTGGCAACGTGCATGGCGCCATCAAGAAGAGCCTCCCAATCTATGCCAAGGAAGGCAGCAGGAATAAGCCCCACAGCAGAAAGGCAGGAGTATCTACCGCCAAGGTTGTCTGGCACCACGGCAGACTCAAAGCCATGCTTTTGCACCTCTTGGCGCAAGAAACCTTTTTCTTTGTCGGTGATAAGCAACATATGCCTATTCCAATAGCTGCCCACATGTTTTTTAAGCCACTCTAGGCAGAGAAAATATTGAGATATGGTTTCAATGGTGCCACCAGATTTACTGATGCAAACCACAATGGTTTTTTCGGCAGGGAGCTTGCTAAGCCATGAGTCAAAAGTAGCGGCGCAAACGTTGTCTGCAATCCAAAGCGAGGGACCTGTATGGCATGGCTCATCTTGACTTGGAGCAAAGGCTTTTTGCAAAGCGCGGGCCCCTAGGGCAGAGCCGCCAATGCCAAGGACGAGCATGTGGTCAAATTTTTTTACATGAGGCAGAATACGTGAAAGATCTTGGCAAAGCTCCTCTTTATAGCTTTGCGTAAAGACAGGCAATGAGGGCAGTTCTTTACTCAGACGAGTTTCCAGATGTGCATATTTTTCTGCTAGAATCTCCGTAGTGGTATGCGCATTTTCCATGCGATCTATAAAGGCATTGGTCCAGTAAAGTTCGTGTTTTAGCTCAGACACAGTAAAGCTCCTATTGTTAATAGTTGAAAAGACTTAACCTTTTTGCTTGAGTACATCGTTCTTTTACTCGTCGATACGTTGCAGGATAAACACCAAAGCGTAAAGACCACAGCGGGCAATCATCACGAGCTGTGCAATGACGAACTTCTGTTTTGTCCTCAGCACATTGCAAGCAATGTTTGCGCACATGACGTAGGGCTTCTTTTTGTGCAATGGCAGTGTCTTGTGCTGTATTATACATAAGACGCCAAGGCCAAAGGACGCATTGCACATCTTTACAGCCAAGAATATCAGCGGAGGAATTTCCCTGACACTGCATGCAAAAACGGCGAATCTGCTTTATAACATTGGGCTGAGCCATGACTTAACTACCATTTTTTGCAGTATGCTTTTTTTACGCACAACATTTTTTATGTTTCTTCCCACTACCGCAAGGGCAGGGATCGTTGCGTCCCACCTTAGGGCTTTCTCGTTTATATCCTTCGGGACGGTGAGAAATACCTTCCAAATAGTAGAGAGTGCCGTCTTGCTCTTGAAAATAGCTTTTTTCGGAAAGGCTATAAATTTTACTATCAATTTCATATGTTGCGGAAAATGTAACCGTGTCAAAGCTACCTTTGCCGTCTTTGCCTTCTTCTTGACCACAGCTTT
>CAYJHS010000127.1:0-717 GCA_964369815.1 uncultured Desulfovibrionaceae bacterium | reverse complement strand
TAATGGCATAAAATTTAATAATCAATTCCATATGTTCCGCAAAACGTACCGGGGTAAACGCTACCTTGGCGGGTTTTCCTTGCTATTGACCACAGCTTTGGATGTGGAGTTGATGCCAAATAATATTATCCATATTATCTGCAATATTACTGTCCTCCACTTCATCTCTGTAAATAGGATGTGTGGTTTCTATAATAAAATCATACTTATGCAATGTAAAAGCACTAAAACGTGCACGCACCAAAGCCTCAGCGCTGGGCACTTTGGCACCGTCATGGAACGGCATACAACAATTTTCGTAAATAGCGTTTGCCCCGCAAGGGCAGAGTGTTTCTGACATGATATTCTCTTAAATTTCTTTGTGTTATGGTGTTAAGATGAGTTGCTTTTAGCAACGGACAATATATCCTTGTATTTTGTGACAATTCATCATAAATAGCAAAGACTTTTTAAGCCATATTTAGCGGAACAACAATATTTTTCCAGTACAATTTTTCAAGGCTAAAATGGTAATGATGCTCAATACTGCAAAATGAAGTTCAAATATTTAAACTATTTTAATTACTTTTGATTTCCAAAAGTGTATTTAAAATCTACTATTTTAGCCTGTTACGTTTTTTTCACTAAGACTTGATTTTTGGTATATATCTTGCTAAGTATTTAGTACCTTCCTTCCTTTTGCTTAAAGCCTCCTCTTAAGCATTGCGGCTCACATTG
>CAYJHS010000126.1:7225-7570 GCA_964369815.1 uncultured Desulfovibrionaceae bacterium | reverse complement strand
AAATTTTTAATGATGCCATAAATACTTTGCACGAAAAATGCATATACTCAGGTGCAATATGTAATATTTGCATCATTTCAAAGTTGAGGATAGATATATGAATCAAACAAAAGCAGCCATAGGCAGTAAATCCACGGGCACCATTTATGCACAACGTGACGGAAAACGTATCGCCTTACAAGAAGGAGGCAGCGTTTTTGCAACCGATACTGTTTTTACTGATAATGCTAAGGCCACCCTCACCTTTGAAGACGGAGCTACAGCAACCCTCAGTCCCAAATCCACCCTTATAATCAAAGAATTTAGCTTTGGAGATGGCGTAGAACCTTCCTTTATTGTTCAACT
>CAYJHS010000126.1:0-7215 GCA_964369815.1 uncultured Desulfovibrionaceae bacterium | reverse complement strand
CACCACCGGTATTATGCGTTCTGTAAGTGGCGCTGTAGTAGAGCAAAACCCTGATGCTTTTAAGGTGCTTACTCCAAAAGCCACCGTAGGTATTCGAGGTACAGACTTTCTCACCAAACTTAATCCCGACGGTTCAGAAGTACATGCGGTTATTTCCATAGACCAAGGGCATAGTCTTGTCATTACCACACACAGCGGCTTACAAGTCTCTTTTAGCGCAGCAGATCTTGGTATTGTTATTAACCCTGAAGGCCTCATCCAGCAACGTTTTAATCTAAAAGAGCCAAATGAGCTAGATACTGTTATTAAATCAATCATAAAAACGCTCAACCCAAACTTGGACATGAGCGACCTTATGCAAGAAAAAACCTCTGCTATAGTTCTTTTGCAGCTTGCCGTAGAACAAGCTCTTGATAGTAATGATGGTGATACTTCTCTTGGAACCCACAAGCCAAATTCTGTTATAACCGATACTGATGAAGATAGAGACGACGACGACATAGCGCTTTCTGAAAATAACAATGACAAAGACGATGATGATGACGAAGACGACAGTACCGATGATGACAGCAGTGATGGCAACGGGAGCGGCCTTAACTCCGGAAGCAATTCCAACGACGATGATGATACAGGACTCAACTCCGGTAGCGGCTCTGGGTCTAATCCAAATACTCGTCCAGGCGTCACCACAAGTCCGGGGAATCCCACACAGCCTCCCCTTGACAATACCGGTGATGATGACGACGACGATGATGATAACTCTCAAAACAATCCAAGCATTACACAAGAGTACACTACTCCACAAAATGGACAAACCATCACCACTGCCAGCGGTAATGATGAACTTACCTTCAAAAACACTGTGACAAATACAACAATCAATACCAATACCGGCAACGATAAAATTACTTTTGAAATGGCAGTGACCAACAGTACCGTCAATGTGGGCGATGGTGAAAACCAAATTACCGCTGAGCAAGGCTTTAATGGTAACATCATTGGCGGTAGCGCAAAAGATCAAATTACCATTACTGGAAATTTTAGTGGAAGCATTAGCATCGGAGATGGTGAAAACCAAGTTAGCATAGACAACAGCAGCGTAAATGCTATTACCGGAAGCATTACCAGTGGCATTGACAAAGATCAGATTGAAATACAAGGCAATGTTGGGACTAACACAACCATCGACGCTGGAGGCGGTGATAACCAAATTAATTTTGAAGGCAACCTTGGTACAGACAGCTCCACAAGCGTCATTACCGATTCTGGCCATGACGAAATCACCGTTAAGGGCGAACTTTGGGGAAATATCACCACCGGCAGTGGCAATGATACGGTAAAAGCAGACGGGACGCTTAAAGCCACATCTGAAATTAATGTGGGTGCTGGAGAAGATAGCATAGAAATTAAAGACATTATTGGGCAAGGCGCAACAATCGACCTTGGCAGTGATACTGACCAGGATGCTGTAAACGTCAATTTTGGTGCGCGTGGAGACAGAGAAAGTTTAACCATAAATAATGTTGAAGCAAATGATGTTTTAACATTTGAAAATTTTGAAGACCAAACTGATAGCATCACTATTAATGGTACAATCTATACGCAACAATCAGAAATAACAAATGCAACACAAGCTGGCGGGACTCTAGTTGGAGTTACCATCACCTTTGCATAAACTTTTTAATTATTGAAATACTCTATGATACAATCTGAACACTGGTTTTGGGGCGTTTTAGCACGCTATTCTAAATTATATGGGCATGTACTTGTGGCATCCTTGATAGTGAATCTACTCACCCTTTCTATGCCGCTCTTTATTATGAATGTTTATGACCGCATAGTCCCCAACAATGCCTTTGAAAGCTTGTGGGTACTGGCGGTGGGCATGCTTATTGCTACTGGATTAGATTTTGCTCTGCGTATGGCACGTATGCGCTTTGTGGACGTTGCCGGGCGCAATGCCGATGTGCAATTACAAAGTTTATTCATGCGCACCCTTATGCAGGTACGCTTTGACGCCCTCTACACCTCTAAGGATACTTCCAGCGTAGGGGCCATTATAACCCGTGTACGCGAGTTAGAATATGTGCGTAACTTCCTTGGTTCACGCACGGTATTAGCCTTAACTGACTTACCCTTCATACTCCTTTTTATTGCTTTAATGTTTTATATTGGCGGCACCATCGGCTTTATTCCGCTTCTTGCCATACCCTTTTTGGCACTCTTTGCCTTTGCCGTTCAAAAAGTTTTTTATAATGCCTCCCAAAACAGCATGCGCGCCAACGCTGAAAAGCAATCTTTCTTGACAGAGCTTGTCACCAGCCTTGAAACCATTCGTGCTACCCGCATGGAAGATGCTCTGATAAACATGTGGAACCAAAAAACCGCCAAGGCTGCCGATACCCACGTACACAGTGCCGGCCTTACCATGTTTAGCTCTCAAGGTATGGCGTTTTTCAATATCATACTCACAGTTACTCTTATCATTCTAGGTGTATATCGCATTTCAGAAGGGCTTATGACCACAGGTGGACTCATTGCCTGTGTAATTTTATTTGGCCGTGCTGCCGCCCCCATGAATGCGCTCGTGCAAATTTTGGCTGACTTTCAACAAACTACCATGACCTTAAAGCGTTTTGGACATTTACTACAAATGCCACAAGAAAACCCCAGCGGAGAAAGCCTGCCCGAAGAAGCTCTGGCAGTGCCCATCCATCTGGAAAAAGTCAGCTTTTGTTATCCTTCCGGTAGCCAAGAAGAAATCCATATGACAGCACTTAAAGATATTAATATTAGCATAGAACCCGGTGCAAAGCTCGGCTTTGTAGGGGCTTCGGGGTCTGGAAAGTCCACCCTTGCTCGTCTTTTGGCTGGTCTTTATAATCCTACCGAAGGACGTATTTTACTGGGACGCCTGGACATGCGCAACACTCCTATGCGCCCTTTTCGCAATAAAGTTGGTTTCTTGCCGCAAGAAGTGCGGCTTTTTCGTGGCACCTTGCGCCACAATATTGCCCTCGCTTGGCCAAGCGATAGCCCTTATACCGATGAAGATATTGTCAAAGCCGCTACCCTTGCCGGCGTTATGGACTTTGCCGCTGACCATCCCCTTGGCCTCGATATGCCCATAGGCGAAAGGGGGCTTGGCCTCTCCGGCGGGCAAGCGCAGTGTGTAGCTTTAGCAAGAGCTCTGCTTGGCAATCCGCATACCATCATTTTAGATGAGCCAGCAGCGCAATTGGACGATGCATCTTCTCACAGGCTTTTGCAACGCCTTGCTCCATTTTTTGCTGACAAAACTGTCATTATATTCACTCATAAAGCACATATTCTACAGCTTGTACATACGGTCATTGCCATGGAAAAAGGGCGTACCATTTGGAGCGGCCCCACAGCAAAAGCCATAAATGCCAATGGAAATATACAAACTGTGTCCACACAAGGAAAACAAGCATGAGTACAGAAGCCGAAAAAACTCCTGCGCAAGCCACACCTTCCGTAGCACAAAATCCTGAACCTGCCCCCTTTGACGAGAAAAGGGCGGAAGCTTCTTCCATATATTTGGTATGGTTCTCCGGCATTGCTGTCCTTTTATTACTCATCTGGGCTGGCTTTGCCAACATCGACCAAATGGCTCGAGGACAAGGCCAAGTGGTGCCGTCACAAAAGGTGCAACTTATGCAAAACCTTGAAGGCGGTATTGTACAAGAAATTCCTGTCCGTGAAGGGCAAATTGTAGAAAAAGATGCGATTATTTTGCGCATTGATAATGAATCTGCCGGCAGCCAATATCGTGAGGCGCTCATCCGCAGTTTAGAGCTGTCTGCCAGTATTGCTCGCCTTGAAGCTCTCATTTCTGGGGATGCCCCCGCATATAGCCCCGAAGTGCTTAAAGATGCGAAACTTGTGCAAAGGCAAAATGATTTATTAGAAGCTGCCCGCAAAAAAAATGAAACAGAAGTCCAAGTTTTAGCCTTACAAAGCGAAACACGAGAACGTGAAGCGGACGAATTGCGAGAAAAGAAAAAGCAAACCGAAGCCAGCATTAAAATTGTGCAACGCCAAAGAGAGCTGGCTCTGCCCGCTTTACGTGCCAAAGCCTATTCAGAAGTACAGTTTCTTGATATTGAAGCAAGACTGCAAGGCCTAAAGACAGAATTAGCAGGCTTTGAGCACTCCATCCCTCGATTGCTTGCCGCCGCCAAAGAAGCTAAAGAACGCCACAATTTACACAAGGCTGAGCTTGAAAATGCTTATCGAAAGGAATTAAACGAATTACAAACGCAATACCTCTCGCTCTCGGAGCTTTTGAGTGCCGGCGATGACAGAGTCAAACGCACCGAAATGCGCTCTCCTGTACGCGGCATCATCAAAGCCATTTACGCCACCACCGTGGGCGGCGTTGTTGCTCCTGGCGCTACCGTCATGGAAATAGTACCTCTGGATGATTCCCTCATTATAGAAGCAAAGTTCAGCCCTGCAGATATTGCTTTTATCTATCCCGGACAAAAGGCCACCGTGCGTATTACTGCCTATGATTTTTCCATCTATGGTGGCATGGAAGCTGAGGTACAAACTATTAGTGCTGACACCTTGGAAAATCAAAAAGGTGAAACTTTTTATAAAGTTAAAGTCCGCACGAAGAGCGCACACTTAAGTCATGGGGGTGAAAATCTCCCCATTATTGCAGGTATGCTAACCGAAGTAGACGTACTTACTGGCAAAAAGACCGTGCTTGACTATTTGCTCAAGCCCCTGTTTAAAGCGCAACAAAGAGCCCTGCGTGAACGCTAAGAAAAAAACGCTGTCTCGTGTTGCCCGTGAACGACTCACCCGTCTTATGGTGGGCGGCTGTGTTTGCGTATTAATGATTATACTTGCTGCGTGGCATCCTCCCTTAATCCAACAAGCCCATAAAGAAATTTATGACATTTTCCTGCGCTGGAATAGCGGCGGAGAGCCTGCACCGACCCCAGCTCTCATTGATATTGACGAAAAAAGCCTTAAAGAATTAGGACAATGGCCTTGGCCACGTCACCTTATGGGCAAACTCATTGGAGAGCTTACAGAAAACGGCGCCGCATCCATAGGGCTTGATATTATTCTTGCCGAGCCTGACAATACTTCCATAAAAAACGTGCAAACGGCCTTTAAAAAACACTTCAATATTGACATTACCCTGCAAAACATTCCAAAGAGTTATCACGACAATGACAGCATCTTAGCCTACATGATACAGCAAAGCCCAGTTGTTCTGGGCACTTCTGTTATTTTTACTGGAAAAACACAAGATTTAACGGTAGACAGTCCTTACTTAGAAGGCTTTGTGGATGAAATCCCCGCCAATGCTCCTAATTTTCGTAGCCGTCTTTTCTCCGGCACAAGCATCACGCTTCCCCTTCCGGAGCTTCGACAAGTAGCTCCCCTTGGCATGATTAATTCCACCACTGATTCCGACGGCATTTTGCGTTCGATCCCACTCATTGCGCAAGTGGGAGACAGAACTTTCATCGCCCTTTCGGTGCGCACTCTCATGCAAGCCATTGGCAAGACAAACCTACATCTTCTCGGCAACAAAGATGGCTTAAAAGCACTCAGAGTTGGGAAATATACTTTTCCGGTAAATTCTGAAGGGCTTTTTAATATTCCCTTTCGAGGCGGGCAAGGTATGTACCCTACCTTTAGCGCTGTGGATATTCTGCAAAAAAAAATCCCCTCTAAGGACATTGCCGGACGAATTTTTATTATCGGTTCATCGGCTCCCGGCCTTTTAGATATTCGTGCTACACCGCTGGAAGTTACATATCCCGGCATGGAAACACACGCAGCAGTACTGGACGCCATCTTAAAAAAGCGCTTCATTGAAATACCCTCTTGGCACACTCCCCTTGGTAAGGGTTTACAAATCCTTAGTATTCTGATTCTAGGAGGGCTGTGTACATTTCTCTTTGGTTTAACTCCTGCAGTAGTATATCTTCCTCTACTTATAGCCTTTTTATCGGCTAGCTTTTGGGGCAGCTGGCTCATTTTTAAGCAAGGCACATACATCTCCCCGTTACATATTATGCTCACCGTCAGTGCTTTAGCCATCACCCTCCTCGCTGTGCGTTTTTGGCAAGAATCTAAACAAAGACGTACCTTGCGCCAAGCTTTCAGTCGCTATATTGCTCCTGACATGGTCGAGCGCATTGTAGATAAAGGTAACATTGTCCTTGCCGGCGAAAAAAGAAATATTACCCTGATGTTTACTGACATTCGCAACTTCACCGCCATATCTGAACAGCTAAGCCCAGAGCAAGTGGTGGATGCCCTTAATACCTACTTTACTCCCATGACTGCCATTATCCATAATCATCAAGGTACAGTAGATAAATTTATTGGGGATGCCATCATGGCTTTTTGGAATGCTCCCATCGACGTTGAGAATCATGAATTACATGCCATTAATAGTGCGCTAGAAATGCAAACAGCATTACACTCCTTACGCGAAGCTTTCATACAAAACTTTAATATTGAAATATATATCGGCATCGGCATACATACTGGCGATGTCTATGTGGGGAATATGGGCAGTCAAGAACTTTTAGACTATACCTGCATTGGAGATACCGTCAATATGACTTCACGCCTTGAGGGCTTGTGCCCAGTCTATGGAGTAGACATTCTCACCAGTCATGAAACGGTGAATCGTTGCCAAAAAATTCACAGCACACAAGCAAATATACACATACCCTACTTTTTATCGTTGGACCTTATTCAAGTGAAAGGCAAAAAGGAAGCTGTGGAAATTTTTACCCCCATAAGCCACGAAGAAAAGGAACAACGCCAAACAGAAATTCACGATTTCTTCGCCGCACGCAGGATCTATAATGCTGGAAAATTTGCTGAAGCACAAAAGGCATTTCAACGTTTATGCACGCAATTTCCACAAAAGCCCATCTATAACCTCTATGTTTCTCGTTGCCAAAGGCTGTATGACAATACCCCCGAAGATTGGGACGGCATTTGGGCTTATATGCGTAAGTAGGAATGCCACGACCTTGATCGTAACAATGCTTACCTTCTTGTGGTGCTCACCACACGCCCCTATGCTTCATTGTGACAAAGTATATATAAACAACAATGCACCAGCGCATTGAAAGTTTTTTGAAAGGGGGGCTGGGGGAAACTTTTGTTCACAAAAGTTTCCTGCCTATAACCATGTACGAAAATTAA
>CAYJHS010000125.1:0-7649 GCA_964369815.1 uncultured Desulfovibrionaceae bacterium | reverse complement strand
TTTTGTTGCATGGTGGCAAGTTCTTGCCGTTTGAGCTTCGTTTTTTGTACATGGTCTTGATATTCTGCCTCTAGCTCATTAACATCAAGGTGCATGCGTTCATTAGTAGCGCACTTTTCTCGTTCACGCTCAAGTAAAATTTCCACAGCGTCCAAGGTTATGGGGTCTGCGTCGGTGACTTCTGCTTTGACGCACAGCTCTTGAATTTTGCCCTCCATGTCGGTTAAGCCAAGCTGTATGGCATTGCCACGTTCTGTAAGGTCTTGTATTTCAGCAGCATAACGCTTGCTCTCGGGGCCGGAGCGAGGCAGGCCCCCGCTTAAAAAAGCTGCCCCCGTAAGCACCACTAAGTAGCTTGACCACTGGGAAAGAGGTAAAATATGTTTGGGGCTTATTTGTAATTGATGTATATCAAAGTAGATAGGAAGGGCTAAGGCCACTAAACCGCACGCAATAATAATGGCGCCCAAAATCATGAGGGCCAGACTCTTTACAGGTTTGGGCGGAATGCTCGTATTGAGACGCTCCACGATTTCGGCAAGTCTGTCTTTTTCCAAACAAAAGTTTGTGTAGAGGTGGCGTAGCCCTCGTATGGCAGTGGCACGCTCATCAATGCGCTCACGAGAAGTGGTGTTATTTTTGTTAAAGTGGTTACGCAAACGCTCAAAGCGTGTACGGGCGAGATCTTCATTTTCTTGGGCTTGTGTCACTTGTTGCTCAGCCTCAAGGCACAACTTACGGGCTTCTTGGGCAGCGGTAGCAAGGGGAAGCGCTTCTTCTTGGCTATTTTTTAGCGTTTCGAGCACGGGCAAGGCATCTTTAATGCTTTGCTTGACATGGTGTGCATCGTCATGCAGTGCCAAGGGGCTCAAAGAACGGTGGAATGTTTGCTTAACTATTTGTAAAGTAGCTTCTTTTTCAGCAAAATTTTCGTTGGTATTTTCTAAAAGAGCACTTTGACGACGCATGCTTTCACGTTCTTCTTCGTTGGCAAGCTCTGCAGGTGTCGGCAATTCTTCCAATGTTTTTTCTGCCAGTTCCAAACTTTCTTTGGCAGCAACAACGGCAGCATTGGCTTTTTCTAAATGCAAGGTGGCGGCGATGCGAGCTTGTTCTGAGGCTTGAATATCATTGGACTTTTGCTCCAGTTCATTGCGAGCTAAAAGGGAGCGATCAATGCTGTGGATTTGTTCACATGTCCATTGTGGTCCAAGGTCTTGTAAATGGGTGTTAAGTTGTTTTTCCGCCCTTTGCATGTGGGCGTCATTGAGAATAAGCCCTTCTTGTGCTTGGCGAAAAGATGCTTTGTGCTCACTCAAAGATTGCAAGTTGGCACGTTTTTGTAAAAGGCTGTGATGGATAATGGGCTCAATGTCCTGCAACTTAAGTTCTAATTTGCGATGACGTTCCTCTTCGGTATTGGCACGGCGCACGGCTTGTTGCAAGACCAACTGTGCACGCTCAAGACGCCCAACTCCGTCTTCGGGGAAGGTGTCGGCTACCGATTCGAGCTTAGAAAGTTGATATTCCACTGTTTGCCACTCATCCCACTGTTTCCAAACGCCTAACTGACGCTCCATATCACGCCTTTCTTGTTCATAGAGAGCTTTGCGCTGGCGCATGTCTTGGAGGGTATTTTCTAGCAGTGTTTTTTCTTCACTCAAGGCATCATACTTGGCGCATTCTTTTTTAATTTGTGTAATTTCTTTATGGATTTCTTCTAAGTTTTTTAAAGTTACATTGATAAATGGTGTTGTGCCACGTACTTTGAACAACTTTTCCATTTTTACATCTAGCTCCTTGAGAATTTCCCCAGGAGAGCGCATATTCATGCCAAAACTGGCACCATAGAGAGCATGGCGCACTTTATCATCTTGTAAACTTTCAAAAACCTGTAATTCACTCAAAGAAAAACCAAAAACATTGCGGTACATGTCGCGGTTAACGCCAGCCAAAATATTATCCATGAGCACACTGTCTAGCGGTTTACCCTCAGCGTCACTTAAAATAAGGCTTTCGCTACCCTTCCCAGGTCGTCGGGTCACATGCACAAGGCCTTTGTCCTGCAAATATATTGCAAGAGAACCACCCACGGCGCCGCTCATGCCTGCTCTTAAAGTAGAAAAATTGCGCCCATCGCTTTTGCGATTTGCAGGAAAGCCAGTGAGAACATTGCGGAAAAATTCAAGACAAGTGGATTTACCAGCTTCATTTTTTCCCACAAAGACTGCTAGACCTTGTGGTAAGTCTTTCACGGCAAGTTGTGAAAAAATCCCAAAGTTATCTATATGAAAAGATTGAATATACATTGCTAATTCTCCATAAGGTCAGCACAAAGGCGTTTTGCATCGTCAAGGAGGGTGAGTGTTGCTTCATCAGTTACTTTTTGTAAGTGCTGCTTGGCTCTGGCATAGTCATAAAGAGGTGCAAGTGAGTCTTCTACAAAACTTGCCGCCGCCGATGTATTGTTTTGCAAGTGCGCACCAAGGCGTAGAGTTTCCCCTAAAAGATCGTCACGTTTGCTCATTTCTTCCATATTCATAAGCGGCTGTGTTTCCAAATAAATATCTTTCAGCCACACGAGAGGCTGGCCTTTGGCTCCGCTTTGGATACGTTCGCACAAGTCTTGGCAAAAGCTCTTATAGCGAAGCTCTGCATCTAGTGAACTACGTCCTGTCAAAATTACACGTACAATAAGTGCTTCACAGTAAATAGGGGCTTTAGCTGCCAGCGCATCCAAGCTTTGGCTGATACGCTCTTCCAACTCATGAGCCTGCTCCATGTTATCAATATTTATGAGAAGTTTTTCCCAAATAACAGGCCCTAATGCATGAAAATCTGCCGTTACGGTGTAATGTTTAGTGTTTTCTTGTGGTACAACACTGACCAGATAGCAACCACGCTCTCCTTGTTCATTAATATGCAAGCCTTGCGTATTTCCGGAGTAGGCCACGAAAGGTTGTTCGCAGACCACTCGTTTTTCATGTACATGACCAAGGGCAAAGGCGTCTAGCTGCGTCTGCTTTAAGTCTTCCAATGAGCATGGCGCATAGCGATCGGCAGGAGGGACACTGTCAAGAGCGCAATGTACTAAGCCCAGTTGAAAAAGATGGGCATACTCCCCCCCAAGACGTGAAAAAGCGGTAACGATATTGCGAGACTCTTTGTTGCTGGCATGGCTTATGCCGTGCACCACGGCAATGGTGGATCTTTGTGCGTTTTTGACCGGTACTGCTTCCGCATCTGTACCAAAAACATGGGTATTTTCTGGCCAAACAATGCTTTTTAAACGAGAAGACAGAGGGTCATGATTGCCATGCACCAAGAATACAGGAATGTGCAGCTGCTCCAAACGAACACAGGCGTCACGCACGGCAAGATGTGACTTGATGCTTTGATCTTCTTCGTTATAAATATCGCCTGCTAATACCACAAAGTCTGGTTTTTCACGCTCACACAAGGCCACCAAACGCTCTAAAGCTTTAAAGGTGGAATTTTGCAAAATAGGATGTAAATCATTGTGTAAATTATTACTTTTATGTCGTAATCCACTAAAGGTGGTGTCTAGGTGCAAGTCCGCAGCATGGATATAGCGCAAGGCAAACATGGCATGTTCCTCCCAAAAAAGTGCGTGAACAAGAATTTTTGTAGTAAAAAAAGTTGCTTGGGAAAGTTTAGAACTTTTCTAGAAAAATGCAAGTGTTTTATGGGGAGGTTTTTTTTATGGCGAGTTTTTGAGGTAAAGTGATGGTGGATGGGGCGATAATGTTTTGTTGCGGCAATATTTGCTTTTCAACAATAAATTTTCATCGCATTGAAAGTTTTTTGAAGGGGGTCTGGGGGAAACTTTTGTTCACAAAAGTTTCCCCCAGAAAATTGACATTTGATTACGCCTTTTGTGCTTTAATCCACGCATGCGCTTCATCTAGCTTGAGCGTGCCTTCGTACAGCGCCCGCCCGCTGATAGCCCCTTGCAAATGGCTATTAACGCTGAGCGAATAGAGGGCTTTAACATCCTCAATGGTGGCAACGCCGCCGGCGGCAATAACAGGAATATTGGAAATACTACAAATATGCTCAAGGGCAGGCACATTTACACCGCTTTGCATGCCGTCACGGGCAATGTCGGTATAAATAATGAAAGCGGCGCCCACATCTTGTAAGCGTGGGAGCACTTCATCGATGGTTTTATTTGAGTCTTCTACCCACCCCTTGGTTTTCAGGCGCCCATTATCAGCATCTAAGGATATGCCCACTCGTCCGGGAAAAGCTTGGCACAACTCTGCAAAGATTTTAGGCTCTTCAAGGGCAATAGTGCCGATGATAATTCTTTCTACACCGGCGTCAAAATAGATGGTTGCGGTGTGCAAGTCACGAATGCCGCCTCCAATTTGTACCGGAATGGAAAGATGATGGCAAATATCGGCGACAATTTTATAGCTTGTGGCATGCCCACCAAAGGCACCATCAAGATCCACCACATGTAGCCACTCAGCGCCCGCATCTTGCCACGCTTTGGCGGCGGTGAGGGCGTCATTTTCAAAAATTGTGCTGTCATCAGCACGTCCTTGCCTAAGGCGCACAGCCTTCCCATTTTGGATGTCTACTGCTGGAAAAATAATCATTTATAATCTCATCTCTTGTATGGCTTTGGTAATGGCTTCTTGCGTCATTTCTTGAGCAGTGACCCAAGCTCCACCCCGTTGAAAGAAGGTTCCTATTTGCGTAATATCGTCAGCAAGCCCAACTTGCTTATCTTCATAAATGGAACGACGAACAATGCGCCCTTGAGCAACATCTAGCAGGAAAAACTCCGCACGCACATGGGCAGAAGCTCTCACGCCGGCCTTACTTCCTTGGCGTTGATGCCACTCAATAATTTGCGGTATGAGTAAATAGTTAACCTTGAGGGCTTTACCGTGGGCAATCCACACGTCAAGAGCCTTTGGAGTACTGGCGCTAATAAGGGTACTGCTGCTAAGGCTCTGTGGCAATGGAAGCTGCTTATAGGCACGGTTTTGCGCCTGCAAAGCATGGAAAAGTTTTTCATTGATATTACCTATTTCTTTGCGGCTCACTTTGCCCTGATCTAAGGGGATGGTACCTGCAATGAGCTGTCCAACAAAGCGAGGTTGACTAAAGGGCACTACGCCAAGGGTCATGTGTGGGGGTAAATTCCAGTGTGCAGTGCTAAGCTTAGGGTTTATTTCGGCACGGACATTATGGGTAGCACTTTGACAAGCACCGAGCAAACCCATAAGCAAAACCATGCTTATAAGGCTAAGCGCCAAAGATAACTTTTGAGGAAAAAACCTTTTGTTTTCAGGCTTTGTGTGAGGCAGTAGGTGTTTCATTAATCAAGTTCTCCCTTGGTGCTACGCACGTTTTGTCCTTGAATGGTAATGGCTTGCGCAAGGGCCAAACCAAGGCCCTTAGCAGCGGACTCAAGTAAATGATGTCCATTTTTTCCATAATGAAAGCTGACGTGGAGGTTACAACGCAAGGCTGAGGCCAGAGCTTTATAATGTTCTCTCCAAAGATCTTTTTCCTCACCACCAATGATGGGAGGCAAAAGCTCGTCGCCACGCCATTCTAACCACGGTCGCCCTGAAATATCAAGGGTAACATCAGCCAATGCCTCGTCCATGGGGACACGCCCATAGCCGACACGGGCAATGCCTTTGCGCTCTCCAAGGGCTTCTAAGATGGCTTGACCAAGACATAAGGCTACGTCTTCGGCGGTATGGTGACCATCTATGTGTAAATCACCTTTACAACGGATATCCACATCAAAATTTGCCCAAAAGGCGGTTAAAGTGAGTAAGTGATCAAGCATGCCAAGGCCGGTATCTACGCTAACTTGACCACTGCCGTCTAAGTTAAGTTGTACTTGTATTTGCGTTTCCTTGGTGTTGCGGCTTATGTGTGCCGTGCGTGCGGTGTGGCTCATGCCTTACTCTCCTCTTGTGTGGTGCTATGGTTGGACGTTTCGTCCTGTTTTTCTTCTGTTTCTTCTTGGTTTTCTTCGCTGTTTTTGTCTTCATCTGAAGTTTTTTTCTTTCGCCCAAAAACAGCAGCAACGCCAATACTCATCTCGTATAAAAGCATCATGGGCACAGCCATAAGAATTTGCGAAATAACGTCAGGTGGTGTTAAAATTGCAGCAATAATGAAAATACACAAGACGGCATAGCGGCGAGCTTTACGCATCATATTTGCCGTAAGTACACCCATTCGTGCTAAGAAAAAGCTAAATAGGGGCATTTCAAAAATTAGGCCGAAAGCTAAAAGCAGTTTTAAGGCAAAGCCCAAATATTCATTCAAGGAAGGCATTGCCACAATTTGATCACTGCCAAAACCTACAAAGAAAGTAAATGCATAAGGAAAAACTACAAAAAAGCAAAAGCTCGCACCAGAAAAGAAAAATGTGGCGGAAATCAGCGCCATGGGAATCATATATTTTTTTTCTTCTTCATAAAGGCCTGGCGACACAAAACTCCATATTTGATAAAATAAATACGGACTTACAAGAAATATAGAAGCCACAAAGCCCACCTTCACATAGACAAAGAAAGCTTCGGGTAAGGCGGTAAAAATAAGCTTGGATCCTTCAGGTAAGGCGGCAATGAGTGGCTTGCAAAGCTCTGCAAAGAGCGGTTCAGCAAAAGTATAGCACACCACAAAGGCTAGACCCACAGCAATGAAAGAGCGCACAAGTCGAGTACGTAACTCTGACAAATGCTCCATGAGAGTCATACTTTTTTCTTCAGTAGGGGTTGGCTCTGTGCCTTCTTCGGCAAGGGGGGGCAGGCCTCGTTCTTCGCGAGTTTTGCGAGGAGGACGGCTTCCCTTGGGTTGATTTAAAGGACGTTCTTCATGGGCTTCAGCACTATTTTCGGCGTCTTTTTCCTGCGGACTTTGCGGGAGATCATATAAAAGATGTTCGTCTTCAGAGGACACAGCCGCAGGCACAGTAGTGTTATCCTCTTGTGAGGCGCTCTTCTCTGTATTTTCAGGCGTATAATCTTCCCTTAGGTCAGCCTCACTGTGCTTTTGCTCGGTAATATGGTCTTTGGCGCTTGTCATGCAAAATCCTAAGCTTTTTCTGTTACTTTTTCAGTAAGGTCAGAACTCATTGGGGCAGTGGATTCAGTGCCTGCCTCATGTCCAGCTTTTGCCACAGCCTCTTGCACAGGTGAAAGTTTTTCAGCGGGCACATCTGTCTCGGCAGATTTTTCTACGTCACTGTCTGGCTGAACCTTGGCGGTGCTGGCATCAGGTGCATAATCTTTAGGGATGTCCTTGTCATCATCTGAGCCAAAAAGTTCTTTTTCCGCTTCTTTTTTGCGTTGGTCATGTTCTTCTTGAGCAATTTCAGCATTCATAGTGCGCTGCAAATCTGTACTCACTCGCCGAAACTCACCCATAACCTTGCCAAGCGTCTTGGCGATACCCGGCAAAGACTTAGGCCCAAGCACCACCAAGGCAACTATAAAGATAACAAGAAGCTCTGTACTGCCAATACCAAACATATTTTTTGTGTCCCTTTGTATTATTTATTTGGGGAAAGGGTATTTACTTTGTTGATGTAGTTATCTGGGGGAAAACCTTTTGTGAACAAAAGGTTCTTCCCCCAGACCCCCTTTCCA
>CAYJHS010000124.1:0-7682 GCA_964369815.1 uncultured Desulfovibrionaceae bacterium | reverse complement strand
TTTTGAAAGGGGGTCTGGGGGAAAACTTTTGTTCACAAAAGTTTTCCCCCAGAAAATCCTTCAACAACTAAAATCTTAACACTCGCAAGGAGAACAAATGCCCAAAAACCCTACCCCTGAACGTCGTGCTCGCATGGAGTCAGTGCTTAGCAATCGTCAGCCGGACTTAACTCTTGTTCTTGCCAACATCCACGATCCACCCAATGTCTCGGCCATTTATCGTTCTTGCGATGCTTTTGGCGTGCCTGAAGTCCATTTATATTATACCGACACCCCTTTTCCTGCCTTGGCAAAAAAGACTTCGGCCTCGGCACGCAAGTGGGTAGAGTCTGTGCGCCATTCTGATAAAGCAAGCCTCTTTAGCGCTCTCAAAGCCAAGGGGATGCAAATTATTGCCACGGCCTGCTCTCCTACTGCAAAGCCTTTGCGAGAGTGGGATTTAAGCAAACCTACGGCTATTATTATGGGCAATGAGCACAGCGGTGTTGCCAAGGAGCTGGCTGAAGATATTGATGGTGAAATATACATTCCTATGCGGGGTATGATTCAGAGCTTTAATGTCTCTGTGGCGGCAGCGGTGCTTCTTTCTGAGGCTTCACGCCAGCGAGATCTATTAGGGCGCTATGACGAAAAGCAATATGACGATGCGGAATATGCCAGAAGACTTGAAGAATGGCTTGAAAAGTAAGTTTTTTTCATTGATTACTAGAAGATGCTTACACTCGTAAATTCACGATGGTACCAAGCATGTCATCGGCAGTTTGCACAGTAACGATGTTGGTTTCAAAGGCACGTTGATAGATAATGCTATTGACGGTTTCTCTGGCATAATCAGTTTGGGCAGGCACAAGCTCAGTATAGGCCTGCACTTCATGTTGAGGGCCTTCCACAAACTGTGTCTGTAAATACCCTTCCCGCTCAATGTGTGTGACGTTATAGGCAACACTGTGCATGGCCTGTGGTACGGCATGTAAGGCGGAAGAGGCTGAAGATAGGGCGGTGATAGGCATAGGTAAACTCGCTTGGCTAAAATCCAAAGACAATTCCCCTATGGCATGGACTATTCAAAAATGCAAGGTGTTTTTTATAGGCATATTGTACACTGAAACGGTATTGGAGTGTGGCAAGTTATCCCTTATTAATGTCATTTAAAAGGCATATAACACTTCTTTCTATTCACAATAAAAGGCTTTACAGCACCTGTATTTACTAGTATTAATCTTTGCACAATTTTAATCTTAAATTTTAAAAAAAACGTACTTGTATGAACAAAAATCTTCTTTGCTCTTGCTTTCGCACTATAATGGATAGCTCTCAGGATATCTATATTGTTGTCGAAAAAGGAACATTAAGACTATTAGAATACAATCACGCTTTTAGCATGTTATACCCAGACAAACATTTGAATGGGGAAGAAGTTTTTCTTGATCAAAAGCCTTATAACTTTAGCGACCTAAAAGACATCATCGCAACACAAACTTCCTTATTAAATGCCGGAAATAGTCCCAATGACATTGACCGTCTTCTCCTTCTTTCCCATGACAATCACCGCTGCACCCAAGGCGAGCTTTTTGCCAAAACTGTACATATCCTTGAAGAAAACAATGCTGTCTTGGTGCAGCTGAGCCAAGATACCGGCACTACCTTTTCTTTTGACGAAGATTTGCACACCATGAAACGCCAAAGCGATTTATTAAAGGCTGCCAGTATAGTTGCCCAAGAGCTTTTGTCCGAAAGTCAGGATTTTGATGCTACCATCAATAATGTTCTTGGTATCTTAGGCAATGCCACGCAAGTGGACAGAGTGTATGTGTGGAGTATACATGAAGCCCCTAATCCCGAAGAGGACCACAGGCTGTTTACCTCGCAGCTCTACGAATGGAGCGAAGGTGCAGAACCGCAGCAGGACAAGGAACTTGTGCACAATCTGCCGGTGGAAGAAAGTATTATTGGCTGGATGGAATTTTTCCTTGCGGGCAAGTGTGTAAATAACCTTGTAAAAAACATGTCCACCATGGAACAAGAAATTCTAGTGCCGCAAGGTATTGTCTCCATTTTAACAGCACCTATTATGTTTCATGGGCATTTATGGGGCTTTATTGGCTTTGACAATTGCCACTCTGAATACACTTGGAGCCGCACCGAAGAAGATATTTTGCGCACTACCGGCACTCTTATTAGCACCGCCATACATAGTCGCCGCACAAGTCAAGCTCTTTGCCAAGCTCAAGAACGCTTTCGTGGAGTAGAAGAAGCCACCGGCGACATAATATGGTCGGTTGATGCACAACAAAACATCAACTATATTTCACCCCATATAAAAACTGTACTTTACTATGAACCTGAAGAAATTATCGGCAAACACTTCAGCGTATTATTTTTGCACCCTGATGAGTTTGTCTGCACTGCCACCCCTGAAAACTATATCATGCGTGACTTTGAGTTGCGTGTGCGTTGTAAGGATGGATCCATAAAATGGCTGCGTTCTTCATGCAAATACACCTTCAATGACCACGGTCAGATGCTATACGGTTTTGGCTCAAGCTCGGACGTTACCCGCGTACGTGAAGTACAAGACGCCCTACAAATTGCCAACAAAGAGCTGGAAGAAGCTATTAAAATTGCCAATGAATTGGTAGAATCTGCTAACAAAGCAAACGCCATTAAAAGCAACTTTATCGCCAATGTCAGCCACGAAATCCGCACCCCCATGAACGCCATTGTGGGCATTACACGCTTACTCAAGCATACTGATTTAAACCAAAAACAAAAAGACTATATTGCAACTATTGACGACGCTAGTGGAAATTTGCTCAATATTATTAACGATATTTTAGATTTTTCCAAAATTCAAGACGGCAATATGTCCATTAAAAAACATGCCTTTAGCATACAAAACATCGTAAATGAGGTGACACGCACCGCCGCTGAGTGGACGCATGAAAAAAACCTAAAGTTTTACTTCCACATAGATCCGCAAGTGGCTCCCCGCTATATTGGCGATGCCGTGCGGCTGCATCAAATTCTCACTAGCTTAACTACCAACGCCATTAAGTTTACCCATGAAGGTAGCGTCACCGTTAACCTGCACATCGATAGCGAAAACAACGAGTCAGCCTTACTCCACTTTTCTGTGCAAGACACAGGCATTGGCATCCCTAAGGAGCACATTAAGGCTCTTTTTGAAGGCTTTACCCAAGCCGATATTTCCAGCACGCGCCGCTATGGGGGTATTGGCCTTGGCCTTGCTCTGAGTAGAAATTTGACCATCCTTATGGGTGGAGACATCTGGTGCACAAGCACCCTTGGGGAAGGTTCTACCTTCCATTTTACTTGTCGCCTCGAAAAGGAAGTGGCAAGGAAAGCGCCTCCGCCAAAGCCCCTGAAAGAAATACTTATTGTAGCTGCCCTTCCCGATGATGACAGTTTTATACAGCTAAAAAGCACGCTTTCACCCCTTGGCTACTCCCACGTCCATTTTGCCCCGAGCATTTTGCGTATTCGACAGCTCATGGCAAGTAAAAATAGCCCCGATGTAATTATTACACACGCTGACTTTGGCGAATTTGCCATTTTGGATAGCATCTTAAAAACTAACCACACCTATTTTGATGACATTCCTGTCATACTTATTGCACCCGATAGCCCGCAGGATATTGTCTCTGTCTACACGATTATTGACTCCATGGCTCCATCAGTCCTGCATGATGCTTTTGTGGATGTGCTCGGCGCAAAATTTACGCCTGATTTAGAGCTGTGCCAACATGGTTTTGAACATCTTTTACGGGAAAGACACAAAGGGAAAAAAGTTTTACTCGTGGAAGATAATGAAGTGAATCAAATGATTGCCCAGACAATCCTTGAAGATGTTGGCCTTGTAGTCACCATTGCCAACAATGGCCTTGAAGGCTGCCAACTGATTCAGCAAGAAGAATTTGACCTTGTCATCATGGACATACAAATGCCCAAGATGGACGGGCTAAGCGCTGCAAAAAAAATCCGTGAAAACAGTGATTTTGCACACATTCCTATTGTGGCTATGACAGCCCATGCCATGGAGGAAGACCGAGAAAAAAGCCTCAATGCTGGCATGAATGACCACACCACTAAACCTATTGACACAGTAAACCTTTTTAAAGTGCTACTTTACTGGCTTTCAAAAAATAATACATAGAGTATACAAACTCTTATGGATGGCTTTACTATGCAATATAATACGCTAAAAAATATTGATTTTTCAGAAACGTTGCTGGACGCTTTGCCCATGATTCTCAGTTGCTGGACAAAGGAAGGTAAACCTATTTTTTGTACCAAGGCTTTTCTTGAGTTTTTCCACGTAAAAAGCATGGAAGAATATATGCAACTGGAGGAAAAACTTAATCCTCAAATCCAGCCTAGCGGTCAAGACTCTTACTCTCTAAGCCGCAAGCACTTTGCCGAAGCCTTTGAAAAAGGCACCTTAACCTTTTTGTGGGCACACCTTGATTTCAAAGGCAAGAAATACTACGTGGAATATACCTTAAACCGTATGTCCTACGCAGGCGAAGAAGTCGTCGTGGCCTATTTTAATAGCCTACAAAACAAAGACGCACATATTATCCAAGAAAGCGAACGTGCCCAAGCCGTTCTTGACGCCACCCCACTAAGCATAACATACTGGAATAAAGATGAAAAAATCATCGACTGCAACCAGGCAGCACTAAATCTATATAAATTTAACAATAAGCACGAATACCAACAAAGAGCCTTAGAAATCTACCCAACAACACAACCTTGCGGAAGAAACTCTTTACAATTGGCTAGTAGTATTTTGCAAATAGCCTTTGAGTACGGACACTATCGCATGGAATGGGAGTTTCAAACCCTCGACGGTGAAAAGATTCCCACAGAAATTTCTCTTGTACGTATAAACTACAATAATGAAGTGGTGGTAGTTGAGTTTACCAAAGACTTGCGCGCCATTAAAGCCAGCGAAGCCAAAGCCAAAGAAGCCGAGGAACGCACCCGCATTATGCTGGACAATGTACCCATGTGTGCTAATTTCTGGGATAAAAACTTCAAAAATATTGACTGCAACCTTGAAGCTGCCAAGCTTTTTGACCTATCAAGCAAACAAGAATACCTCGAAAGATTTTTTCAACATACGCCAGAATACCAGCACGATGTCAGGCTCTCCAGTCAGTCTGCTGTAGAAAAAATCACCACGGCTTTTAAGGATGGCTATTGCAAATTTGAATGGCTCCACAACAAACTTGATGGCGAGCTTATGCCCGCAGAAATTACCTTAATTCGTGAATATTACCACGATGAACCCATCGTTATTGGTTACACTCGTGACCTTAGAGAAATTAAAGCTAGCGAAGCCAAGGCCAAGGCCGCCGAAGAGCGCACCCGTATTATGCTAGATAGCACACCCCTATGCGCCAATTTTTGGGACAAGGACTTTAATAATATCGACTGTAACCTTGAGGCAGCCAAGCTTTTTGACCTTAAAAATAAGCAAGAATATTTAGATAGATTTCAAGAGCTCTCCCCAAAATATCAACCCAATGGCAGGCTCTCCAGCGAAGCTGCCTTTGAAAATATTACCACAGCCTTTAAGGATGGTTATTGCAAGTTTGAATGGATGCACCAAAAACTCAATGGAGAACTTATTCCGGCAGAAATCACCCTTATTCGAGAATATTTTCATGGTGAGCCCATAGTCACCGGCTATACTCGTGACCTGCGAGAACTTAAAGCCACCTTGAAAAAAATGAAAGCCGCTGAAGACAGAGCTCAAGCCATGCTCGACTCCTTCCCCATGGGAGCAAATTTTTGGAATAAAAATCTGGAACTTATAGATTGCAATATGGAAGTAGCCAAGCTCTATGACTTTAAAAGCAAAGAAGAGTATATAGAGAACTTTTTTAAGGTCAGCCCCGAATATCAACCCGACGGCAGACTCAGCGGCCCTACAATTGGTGCTCTCATTATGGACGCTTTTGACAGTGGCTATGCTCGCTTTGAATGGATGTGCGTACACCCCCAAACCGGCGATCCTATCCCCGTAGAGGTAACTCTCGTGCGTATTCTACACAACGAAGAATATGCCTTGATTAGTTATGTGCGTGACTTACGAGAATATAAAGCCATGCTCAAAGAACTTGCACAAAATGAGCAAGATTTACGTGCTGCCAAAGAACTTGCCGAAAAAAGCACTCAAGCCAAGAGTGAATTTTTAGCCAATATGAGCCACGAAATCCGCACGCCCATGAACGGCGTTCTTGGTCTTTTACACCTACTTGAGCAAACCTCTCTCTCAGAATCGCAAGAAAAATATGTGCAAAAAAGTCTTGTTTCTGCCAATAATCTCATGCGCATCATTAATGATATTTTAGACTTTTCCAAAATTGAAGCCGGCAAGCTAGAAATGGAAGATCATCCCTTCACCTTGCACAATATCTGCCAAGACGTACTCGACCTTTACGGCACAGCCAGTGCCGATAAGGGCTTAGAGCTGCGCGTACAATCTGGAGAAAACGCAAATGTTGTCCTCCTTGGTGATGCCTTACGCTTAAAACAAGTACTCTTCAATCTTGTAAGGAATGCCATTAAGGTTAGCAGTAAAGGTTCCGTGTCTTTGCTTGTGGAAAGCACCATGCACCATGAGCACGAGTTACACTGCAAGTTTGCCGTGAAAGACACCGGCATCGGTCTTTCACCTGAACAAGTCTCCAAGCTTTTTACAGCTTTTACACAGGCCGACAGCTCTGTTACTCGCAAATATGGCGGCACCGGTTTAGGCCTTGTAATTTCTCGCAGTATTATCACCATGATGCGAGGAGAAATTTGGGTAGAAAGCGAAGAAGGCAAGGGGTCTACTTTTTATTGTACCACCATTTTTGCCTTGGCTCCCCAGTCTGAACAACACCTTGGGGCGCACCCTGAAGCCCAAAATAGTAATAATACCTTAACGGTAGGCCATTTGCTTCTCGCAGAAGACAATGAAATAAATCAGCTTGTTGCGCAGGAAATTTTACAATCTGCTGGTTTTACCTTAGACATTGCTAACGACGGGCAAGAAGCTTTGGACATGCTTGAAAAAAATCACTACGACGCTGTTCTCATGGATATTCAAATGCCCATCATGGACGGATATACTGCCACCAAGGCCATACGCGCGCAGAAAAAGTTTGATGACCTCCCCATCATCGCCATGTCTGCACATGCTATGAAGGGTGCAAAAGAGACGAGTCTTTCCTATGGCATGAATGACCATATTACCAAACCCATTGTGCCAGACACCCTATACAGAACACTGGACTTGTGGCTGTCAAAAAAGCATACTAAGCAATAAAACCGCCAAATAGTACACAGGACTCCATATGAAAAAAGCTCTTATCACCGGCATTACCGGTCAAGACGGCGCCTATTTAGCGCGTTTTTTGCTAGAAAAAGGCTACGAAGTACACGGCATCAAGCGCCGCTCTTCCCTTTTTAATACTCAACGCATTGACGACATTTACCAAGGTGTGCACAGCGACAGGCGTCGCTTTTTTCTTCACTATGGCGACTTGACCGATAGCGCTAACTTAGTGCGTTTGGTACAAAAAATTCAGCCCGATGAGATTTATAATCTGGCGGATCAAAGCCACGTACAAGTATCCTTTGATGCCCCTGAATATACAGCAGATGTAGTA
>CAYJHS010000123.1:0-7691 GCA_964369815.1 uncultured Desulfovibrionaceae bacterium | reverse complement strand
TTGTCTCCCTGTGGGAAAAATGGAATACCGTCTTGAATGTCTACACCATTGACACGGGGAAAATTCAATACCTTGTGACTTGGCTCCCCGAAAGCGTGGAAGAAGAAATAGATAATTCTTGGGCGGATGCGCCATCAAAAGCCTATTCTGACAATGCCTTAGCACAAACACTCTGTATGGCGGCAGTGCATGATATATTACCCGATGTAGAAAGTGCTGGCTGTGCGCCGGCACCACGCCCTACCGACAGCTTGCGAGCTGCCCTTGCCGAAATTGGCATGCCCTATAAAGAGGATGGGCCAAGCCTGTCACGCCGTTTTGCCGTAGTGACACACTACCCATTCAAGGGAGCATGTGAAATCTGTTACTTACAAAAAGATTGTCCCAAGGGACAAGGGCAAAATGACGTTGCCAGTTTTGTTTTGCCCGGATATGAGCGTGAAGAATAAGCCTTTTTCCTTAACGGACGAGCATGGGCGCATTGCCAAGTATTTGCGCCTTTCCGTAACGGATCGTTGCAACTTGCACTGTAGCTACTGTCGTAGCAAGCAGGATGATTGTGACTGTAGGCATAATGACTGCCTGCGCTATGAGGAGATGCTCACTATCATTGAAGCCTGCCTTTCCATGGGCATAGAAAAAGTGCGTCTTACCGGCGGTGAGCCCTTTGTTCGTAAAGGTTTTATGGATTTTGTAGAGCGCATTCGTACTCTTTATCCGCAAGTTGATTTACGCATCACCAGCAATGGCACTCTTTTGCGCCCACACATCAGCCGCCTTAAAGAATTTGGCATTAAGGCCATGAATATTTCCTTGGACAGCTTTCAAAGCAAAACCTTTGCAAGTATTACAGGCAAAGAATATTTCGACGAAATAATAGACAATATTCTTGAACTCTTAAGGGTAGATATTGGAGTAAAAATTAATGCTGTAGCCATGCGCGGAGTTACCGATGTAGAAATGCAAACTTTCACACAATTTGCTACTGAACATCCTGTTGATGTGCGCTTTATTGAATTTATGCCCATGGGTAGTGACAGCATTTGGAGTGAGAAACTTTTTATTGCAGCCGAAGAGCTGTTGCAAGAGGCCAAAAAGTACGTGACCTTAAAGGCTGTGGATAATAACAAAGGTGCACCGGCGCATCCTGGGCCTGCCCGTATGTACACCATTGAGGGTGGACTGGGACGCATGGGGATGATTTCAGCTTTGTCTAATCATTTTTGTCATTCGTGTAATAGGTTGCGGGTAACTTCCGATGGACAGTTACGCACCTGTCTTTTTGCCGACAATGAGTATGACCTGCGTGAAATTTTGCGTGGTGACGCATTTAAAGATGCTCCTATGCCGCACTTATTGCGTGTTTTTGAAGAGGCCATTAAAAGCAAACCCATTGGGGAGGCTTTATTAAAAGCTCGGCAAGCACATAATGCCGTGGCAAAGAGATCCATGGTAAACATCGGCGGCTAATAAACCGCTGATTACCTGTGATACACCGCTGATTTTGCATTTTATGTTGCATATTTTTCGTATTTGGTTGCGGCAAAAAATATATTTAACAATGGCGTGTTGTCGCATTGAAAGTTTTTTGAAGGGGGTTTGGGGGAAACTTTTTTTCAAAAAAGTTTCCCCCAAAAAAATATCCCCCTAAAAATACCCCAAAAAAATCTATAGGTACATAATGATTGCATATATTGAAGGTCGAGTAAATGAATCGTGGGCCAATTCCTGCATTGTCATGACGGACAGTGGGGTGGGCTATGCAGTGGCTTTGCCTAATCATACCTTGAGTCAGTTGCCGGCTAAGGGGGAGTTTATTGCTTTGTATACCTCTTTGCAGGTGCGGGAGGATGCGCAGGAGCTTTTTGGTTTTGCCACATGGGACGAACGGCAAACATTTGAAATTTTAGTAAGTATTTCCAAAGTAGGGGCACGCACAGCGCTGGCAATTTTGTCTTTGTACCGTCCTGATGACTTACGCCGTTTAGTCTTTGAAGATGACATGATTGCCTTGACTCGGGTTTCCGGCATTGGCAAAAAGACAGGTCAGCATATCTTCCTAGAATTAAAATACAAGCTCAAGGTGGAGAGCATGCCAACTTTTGCGGGCATTGCGCCTTCGGTGGGTTCGGTATTACGTGATGTGCTGGACGGACTCAGCAATCTTGGCTATAGTGAAGAAGAAACAGCCCCGCTGGTGAAAAATATTTTGCAAGAAGAACCGGATCTTGATGTTTCCAGCGCTTTGCGAGCCACCCTTAAAGCCTTGGCAAAAGGTAAATAATGACTGACCCTGATAAAGGCACCTTTACTTCATCGCTCATGAGCCAACAAGATGGCACCAGTGATGAGAGTGTGCGTCCCCGTTCCCTCGATGATTTTATTGGGCAAGAAGAGCTGCGAGCCAATATGCTCATCTATCTTGGAGCTGCCAAGGAGCGTGGCAAAGCTCTTGACCATACGCTTTTTTGCGGCAATCCCGGCCTTGGCAAAACTACGCTGGCACAGATTATCGCCTCGGAATTAGGGGTAAATATTGTGTGTACTTCTGGGCCGGTGCTAGAACGTAGCGGCGACTTGGCAGCTATTTTAACTAATTTGGGACGTCACGACATTCTTTTTGTGGATGAGATACACCGTATGCCTATTACCGTGGAAGAGGTTCTCTACCCTGCCATGGAAGATTTTAAACTTGACCTGATTATTGGTCAGGGCCCAGCCGCTCGCACAGTGAAAATTGACCTTGAGCCTTTTACTTTGGTGGGGGCCACCACTCGCATGGGCATGCTCTCTTCCCCTTTACGTGACCGCTTTGGTATCGTGGCACGGCTGGAGTTTTATACGCCAAAGGCACTGGCACGCATTGTGCCCCGCACAGCAAAAATTCTGGGTATTGCCATCACCGATGATGGCGCTTTGGAGATTGGGCGCCGCTCTCGTGGTACGCCGCGCATTGCCAATAGGCTTTTGCGGCGGGTGCGAGATTTTGCCTTGGTGCAGGGGGAGGAGAGAATAACAGAACCCCAAGCGGCGGCGGCTATGCAGCGCATGGATGTGGACAGCCACGGCCTTGACCAAATGGACAGAAAGCTTTTAGAGGTGCTCATTAAAATTTATGAAGGCGGGCCGGTGGGCATTAAGACCCTTGCGGTGGCGTGCTCCGAAGAAGTGCGTACCATTGAAGATATTTATGAGCCTTATCTTATTCAGTGCGGCTTTTTGAAGCGCACATCTCGAGGGCGTATGGCTACGGGCAAGGCCTATGACCATATGAAGCTGATTTTACGTTGATGTTGCGCAGATGATAGAGCAGTGTAGCAGCTGCGCTTTGCTTTACCGCCACACACTGTTCAATCAATCTTCTCAACACTCTCATATTCCATGGAGAATATAAAAAAGCAGCGCCATAGGTATAGCTACAATACCATGGCTTTGTTCCATTTTATACCAATATTTTTATACTATACCCATAAAAACATGAAAAAAGGCATAGTTTCCCATATTTGTATCTTTTGAGTTTGCAAAAAAGGAATAAATCTCTGTACCAATGCTCTCGTCAAATATTGACGAGATTTTTTTTGGTATTATTTTCTATACTGGCTTAGTTAATACTATGCCCATTGATGGAGGAAAATATGGCAGTATCTTATAAAGATTATTATAAACTTTTAGAGGTTGACCGCAAGGCAACCACCGATGAAATATCCAAAGCTTTTAAGAAGCTTGCACGCAAATATCATCCGGACTTAAATCCCGGAGACACGGCGGCTGAGGAAAAATTCAAAGAACTCAACGAAGCCTATGAAGTTTTAAAAGACCCAGAAAAGCGCCGGCTATACGACCAACTTGGCCCAGACTGGCAACATGGTCAGCAGTTTCAGGGAGCACCGGGCTTTGAGGGCTTTAACTTCAATGGCTTTGGTGGTGCAGGTGGTTATGCTCGCTCCGGTGACTTCTCGGATTTTTTTGAATCGCTCTTTGGACAAGCCGGACGCTCCACTCGTGGTTTTGGCGGCCAAGGTGGCGCGCATTTTGGGGCAGATCCCTTTGGCGGTTTTTCGCAACGTCCCAGCAAGGGCAAAAATATGCAAGCAGACATGAGCATCACCCTTGAGGATGCGCTCAAAGGCGCTCAACGCACCATTACCCTATCCTCCAGCCATGGTAAACGAGACCTTGAGGTAAATATCCCTGCCGGCATTAAAGAAGGCGCCAAACTACGTCTTTCCGGTCAGGGAGAGGCCAATCCCCATGGTGGTGCTGCTGGCGATTTACTCTTGCGCATTACCTTTATGCCACACGCGCATTTTGCGGTAGACGGTACCAACCTTACTTATGATGCACCCTTATGGCCGTGGGAAGCTGCGCTTGGGGCAAAAGTCACCGTGCCCACCCTTGAGGGGGAAATAGAAATGAATATCCCAGCAGGAACTTCTTCCGGACGCCGCTTCCGCTTGCGTGGCAAGGGGCTTGGCAAAGAAGGCGCCCGAGGTGACATCATGGTGCGCATTATGATAAAAACACCAGAAAATATTAGTGAAGAAGAAATAGCGCTCTGGCAACAACTGGCAGCATTACACATCCCTCAGCAAGAAAATTCTGCTGAAGAGGCCAATAATCCTTGAAAGGAAAATGTGCTGCAAAAATTTTCAGCAGGCATGAAAAAATTATTTATGAAAAAATAATGCAATAAAGTTGTTCCTTCATGGGAGTTGGGTTTTTAGCTTTTTTTGGGGGAAACTTTTGCTAGCGCCAAAAAGTTTCCCCCAAACCCCCTTCAAAACGCGCCTGCTGTCCACCCCCTTCGGAGATGGACTAAAAAGTACACATTAAGTGAATGATATATAATGGTATAAAAAATAAAGTTTTTTGGAAAGGAGGTCTGGGGGAAGAACCTTTTCCTCAGAAAAGGTTCTTCCCCCAGAAAAATAAAAGTATTGTTATAAAAAATAGAATATATATCTAGGAGGATACTATGGACATAAGTAAATACACAGAAAGAGCTCGTGCGTCCATCACCGAAGCTCAAAACTTAGCCGCAGGCTTTAAGCATACAGAAATAGATGTGGAGCACTTAGCTCTTGCCCTCATGAAGCAAGAAAATGGCATTGTTCCACGCATTTTAGAACATATGGGCGTACAGGTACGTGCCATGGAAGTAGGGCTGGAGAATCTTTTACGTAAACGCCCTTCCCTAACTTCTTCTGGCGGTGATTTAAATAAAATCATGATCACGCAAAACGTGGCACGGGTATTGGCAGACGCTGAAGCAGAAGCTAAGCGCATGAAGGATGAGTACGTCAGCGTTGACCATATATTTGCGGCCTTGGCTGACCAACCTATGGCTTCTCCACTGGGAGGGATTTGGAAAGAGTATTCCATCACCAAGGCAAAATTTGTCATGGCCATGGAAGAATTGCGTGGCGGTGCTCGTATCACTTCTGCCAATCCCGAAGATACCTTTGAAGCCTTAAGTAAATACGGGCGTGACCTTGTGGAAGCAGCCCGTCAGGGTAAGATGGATCCTGTTATTGGACGTGAGGATGAAATCCGCCGAGTGATACGTATTTTGTCTCGTCGCACCAAGAATAACCCTGTGCTTATTGGTGAGGCCGGCGTTGGCAAAACCGCCATTGTAGAGGGGCTTGCCTTTCGTATTGTCAACGGCGATGTGCCCGAAAGCCTCAAGGGAAAATCCTTATATGCCTTGGACATGGGTGCCTTGGTGGCAGGGGCTAAATATCGGGGCGAATTTGAAGAACGTCTCAAAGCCGTGCTTACTGAAGTGGAAAAATCCGAAGGGCAAATAATCCTATTTATTGATGAATTACATACCATTGTGGGCGCCGGAAAAACTGATGGTGCCATGGATGCCGGCAATTTGCTTAAACCCATGTTGGCTCGGGGTGAATTGCACTGCGTAGGCGCTACCACCGTGGATGAATACCGTAAATATATTGAAAAAGATCCGGCGCTTGAGCGGCGTTTTCAGCCGGTGCTCGTAGAAGAACCCACAGTGGAAGATACCATTTCCATCTTGCGTGGCTTAAAGGAACGCTTTGAGGTGCACCACGGGGTGCGTATCAGCGACTCTGCCATTGTAGAAGCGGTAACGCTCTCGCATCGTTATATATCTGACCGTCAATTGCCCGATAAAGCCATTGACCTTGTGGACGAGGCTGCCGCCATGATTCGCACAGAGATTGACTCCTTGCCCGAAGAGCTGGACGCCGTCAATCGTAAGGTCATGCAACTGGAAATTGAGCGGGAAGCCCTTAGGCGTGAAACCGACGAAGCTTCCTTTGAGCGTTTGCAAAAGCTTGAAGGAGAACTCGCCGAACTGCGTATCAATCAAGGGATTTTACGTGGACAGTGGGAGACAGAAAAAGGTTCTATTGACCATGTGCGAGACATTAAGGAACGTATTGAGCATACCCGTCTTTCCATTGAGCAGGCTGAGCGAGCCTATGACCTCACTCGTGCTTCGGAATTGAAATATTCCACATTAAATGCCTTGGAAAAAGAGTTGCAAGAAGCAGAAAGCGGCAGTGAAGGCAAACAGCGTCTCTTGAAGCAAGAGGTACGCCCCGAGGATATCGCCGCCATTGTGGGTAATTGGACGGGCATTCCCGTGGCACGGTTACTAGAAGGCGAGAGGGATAAACTTTTGCGCCTTGGTGACGAATTACATACGAGAGTGGTCGGGCAAGAAAATGCCGTGAAAGCCGTTGCCGATGCAGTACTACGAGCGCGGGCGGGGCTTTCTGACCCCATGCGCCCTACCGGTTCCTTCCTGTTCTTAGGGCCCACTGGGGTTGGTAAAACAGAATTATGCAAAGCGCTGGCTGAAGCACTCTTTGACACGCAAGATAATATTGTACGCCTCGACATGAGCGAATATATGGAAAAGCATTCTGTCTCACGTCTCATTGGGGCGCCTCCCGGCTATGTGGGCTATGACGAAGGCGGTCAGCTCACCGAAGCAGTACGGCGCAAGCCCTATTCTGTAGTGCTCTTTGATGAAATTGAAAAAGCACATCCTGATGTTTTTAATACGCTTTTACAGCTTCTTGACGACGGACGACTCACGGACAATCAGGGTCGCACAGTGGATTTTCGCAACTGCATTGTCATTATGACCTCGAATATTGGTTCTATGTATATGCTGGAAGGTATTGACGCACAAGGGGTACTAGCAGAAGAAGTCCAAAGCAAAGTCATGGATGAATTACGCCGCCACTTTAGGCCGGAATTCCTCAATAGAGTAGACGAAACTGTTCTCTTTACACCTTTGACCTTGGAGCAGATTGAAAAAATTGTAGATTTACAGTTGGAACGCTTGCGCTTGCGCCTTGAAGAACGTAAGGTAAAGCTGCATATGACCGAAGAAGCACGGGTGTTTGTGGCCCAAGCAGGCTACGACCCTGTGTACGGGGCACGTCCGCTCAAGCGTTACATCCAACACCAAATGGAAACACCGTTGGCACGTAAGCTTATTGCCGGAGAAATTCTAGATGGGCAAACCGTCACCGTGGACGTTGCCAATGATATGCTAACCTTCTATTAAAACAAAAGGCTGTGTGGGACTTAATTGCCTCACGCAGCCACAAAAAACTGCACATAAGGCAAGGAGAAAGCATGAAATATGCAGCTCTTATTTTAGCCGCGGGTAAGGGCACTCGCATGCACTC
>CAYJHS010000122.1:0-7740 GCA_964369815.1 uncultured Desulfovibrionaceae bacterium | reverse complement strand
CACCGTAACTGGCGCTGCAAACACTTAGCGATTGACCTCATAGGCGAAGACGCCGAAGTAATTATATTTATAGAAGTAAAAACACGCACAGCCGACAGCATGACCAGCCCCCTAGAGGGCATAAATACCAAAAAACGCAATAACCTTATCAAAGCCGCACAACTTTGGATTGCCGCCCACGATGCCCACGAAAAAGCATGCCGCTTTGCCATAGTGGCCGTAAGTTACTCAGCATCTAACAGCTATCAGGTAGAATTTTATGACAATGCCTTTAATGAAAACAGCCATGCCTTCTAAAGTGCAGTTGTGGATTGTAGCCATCCCCTTGGGTAACCTTGGCGATGTCAGCCCCCGTGCCAAGGAAATACTCAGCAGTGCAGATGTGGTACTCGCCGAAGACACCCGCCGCGCCGGACTTTTTTGTCAGCGTGCCCTCATCAAGGCACAGTCCTTCCTTTCCCTACATGACCACAATGAAGAAGAACGCATTAAGCACATCCTTGCCCTTTTTGAAGAAGGAAAAACTGCGGCACTTATTTCCGATGCAGGAACGCCACTCATGGCTGACCCAGGATTTCGCTTAGTTCGGGCCTGTCGCCACGCAGGCATTGGCGTGTCCATGGTACCGGGGCCCTCTGCCCCCATTGCCGCCCTTATGGCAGCGGGTATTGCACCGCAACCATTTACTTTTTTTGGATTTCTTCCACGAGATACCGCCCACAAAGAAAACACCCTAGCCCCCTATGCACAGCTCAACACCACACTGGTTTTTTTTGAACGCAAAGACAGGGTACACAACACCCTTGCCCTTGCCCATAGCCTTCTGGGCCCAAGAGAACTATGCATTGCCCGTGAACTAACCAAGACCTATGAAGAGTTTATTCTCACCCGACTTGAAGACTACGCCAATATTTCTCAAGACTTAAAAGGCGAAATCACCATTATAATCGGCCCTCCTGAGCAGTGCACCAAAACCTCACAAGAAGAAGTACAACGCATTTTAGCCGAAGAATTCCTCAAAGGCGGTAAAGCCCGTGACGTAAGCAGGCGCGTGCAAAGCAAAGTGCAAGGCTGGACAAGTAAAGAAATTTATTTGCTTTCAAGCCAAAGCTAGGCATGAATAAGTTAATTTGTTGAGTTTTCTGGGGGGGAACTTTTGTGAACAAAAGTCCCCCCCCAGACCCCCCTTCAAAAAACTTTCAATACCATAAAATCCTATTTTTAAGTATACTTCTTGCCGCAACAAAATCTTGCAAAAAGTTTTATCAAAATACTGGTAACCCCTTTACCGCATTGTTTCTAGTTTCATCTGGATTTACAAAGGGTTTTCATGAGCGATGATGCGTGTGAGGTTCCAGAGAGTTTTTTACGCAAACTGCGGCGACAAAGCGAAGCGCAGGTGCTGCACTGCGAAAAAAATTCTCCAGAACCTCACACAAAAACCTAAAAAGTTATCGTGCCGTGAGCAGTCTCTTACTTGACATTATATTTTTTTCTATGAAGACTTGTAAATGGAAATTATTTCAGTTACAATAAAATTGATGCGGATTATAGAAAAATGTTTTATTACCCTAAACTATGAGAGGGAATGCACATGAAAACATTAATTACTTACGGCTCTACCACTGGAAATACAGAATTTGTTGCCAGAACAGCAGAAAAACTTCTACAAAATGCAGGACATGAAGTCACCATAGAAGAAGCCGACGAACTCACCCCGGCAGGCCTTTGTAAAAATTATGACCTTGTTTTATTTGGCTGCTCCACGTGGAGTGATGATGAAATTTGCCTTCAGGATAATTTCATCGACCTTTTTGATAACTTTGATCGTATTGAAGCAAGCGGCAAAAAAACTGCTGTGTTTGGCTGCGGTGATAAATCCTACACGCACTTTTGCGGTGCTGTAGATGCCATTGAAGAAAAACTCCACCAAATGGGCGCAGACGTCGTTGACACTTTGAAAATTGACGGGAAACCCCATTCGGACCAGCAAGTTATTAAAAACTTTGTAAACAATGTCCTTGAGCGTTGCAAATAACATTCAAGAACATATTAGCTATGTAAAAAACCACCGGCATAACCGGTGGTTTTTTACTTTAAAATCAAACCTTAGCATAAAAATATTTTTAAAGTATGCATCTTAGCATATTCCATTGCGGCAAAATTTGCTTTTGCAATGAAGGCATAGCCGCAATGAAAGTTTTTTGGAAAGGGGGGCTGGGGGAAAACCTTTTCTTCAGGGTTTTCCCCCAGTAAATTCCAACAACATTTTGAAAAATTATTTATATAATTATTTTAAATATAAACTATTCTCTTACTAATCATCGTCGTCATCATCGTCATCGTCATCGTTATCGTCGTCTCTACCATCATCATCATCATTATCGCTGGCCAATGCTATACCATCATACCCCACATAACTGGCCAATGGCGAAGACAGCAATAAGGCTAACAACAACAGAGCCAGTGCTGACTTACCTTTAAGCAAATTAAAAATATTCATACATTTCACCGTTTGTCTACATTATTTATGGTTTCTGCACACTTTCAATGCTTTGTTGTTTTTTCTTGGCTGCTAAAGCCACCAAGGATTCTTTTAACTCCACTTCCATACCAGCCAGCTCTTTTTCCACAGCGGCACGTTTTTCACGACCTTCTTGAGCAATACGTAAAGTTTCATCAATGGTAGAAATGAGTTTACCGTGGACTTCTCGCAAGGTTTCCACATCCACAATGGAGCGCTCGACTTCCCTACTGGTGGCGATGGCAGTTTGCTCTAACATAGCGGCATTTTTGCGCAACATGTCATTAGTGGTGTCGGCTACTTCTTTTTGTAGCTGGGCGGCAGAGCGCTGCCCTTGCAAGGAAAGCGCTAGCACCATTTGATTTTTCCAAATGGGAATAGTTGTGAGCACAGAAGTTTGAATTTTTTGTGCTAAGGCTCTATTATTTGATTGAATAAGACGAATTTGCGGTGCCATTTGGATGGTGATGGTGCGCGAAATATCAAGATCGTGTAGGCGACGCTCAAAGCGGTTAATTTGCTCTGAAAAATCACGAACTTTTTGTGAATCCATAGTATTTATAGATTCAGCGGCGGCAGCTTGCATTTTTGGTAACTCCACCGTTTTGGCTTCTTCAAGTTTTTTTCTACCGGCTTCAATATAGACGGTTAAATCGTGGTGGAATGTTTCGTTATGCTTATATAATTGTTCAAGTACTTCAATGTCATGCAAGAGCCCCACCATGGATGTTTCCAGTTTATCACTAATAGCCCCCACCTGTTCTGACAAAGTTTGGAACTTAGCAACTGTTTTTTCCACTTGGCTAAACAAAGAACCAATAACTGGTAATTTTTCTAAAAATCCCGGTTCTTTGCCCATTTCAGAAACATCTAAATCCTTCACATTTACCAAAAGGTTGGTCAAGGTTTGGCCAATTTCTCCGGCATCCTTTGCTTGCACACGAGACAATAAATCATCAGAAAATCTGGATATTTCCTGCATTGTCTTGGTACCATAAGTCACATCAAGAGAAGGATCATCAAGTTTAATAGTTTCGACCAGCTCATTAATGCTTTGCTCAGTTAAAGTAGGCAGCTCACTATCATGAATTGGTAAAATTTCTGTATTCGCTGTTTTTGCATCTTCCATAATTCTTTCTCACTTATTTGAAGTTAATTATTAAAAAACTTTTCTTATATACGTGCAGCCACAAACACTGTAAGCCACGCTAAAAAAACACCAAGTACAGCACCGGAAATCCACGCATTCATGGGCAGTAAAGTTCCCACCACAGGCATGGCGCTGAGCGGTATATTCCATGTGAGCATCAAACCTCGTGCGCCCAACATGAGCAAAGCTAGGCACAACAGGTGCACCCCCCATCCAATACGATTAGTGGAGCTTTCCACACCCTGTAGCAGGTTTTGCATGGATACTTTACCGGCGGCTAGCAATATAAGCTCTCGCCCGTCGGAAGCCTTGAATGTTTCTAGACGATCTCCTTGCACTCTGGCAATAAGACTCACCTCTTGCTCGGCAATGGCAGAAAACTGCATGCGTACATCGCCGGCACGGGGGACACTGTAATCCTTACCCAAAAAAAGTACATTGTCTTGCGCGTGCGCCAAAAGATAATCAATCCCGTGTGCAGTATCCGCATAAAATACTTCAATACTTTCTGAGCGCTCATCACTTCTTTCCGATGCAGCCAAGATACCGGTATGAATTTTTTCTAGCTGAACTTCGTTCAATTTAAGTGGTATGGGATGAGATTTTTTAAGCCCCTGCAAAAAATTTTGATTAATTGTATACGCACCAAGGGTAACAGGTTCCCCAGACATGGTGCTATTTTCCACTTCTAAAATGAGGATATTATTTTTCTGGATAGAGTCAATATTTTTATCTGTCCATGCTTTTTTATATACATTTTTCTCAGTAAAATCAGTGTCAGAGTTAGTTTGTAGCTCTTTTTTGCTTTGGTCGCTATTTAACCATTGAAAATATTGCACTGTGCGCACAAGAGTAAGACCATCGGCACTCACGCCAAAAAATGCATCTTCAAGCCTTGCTTTATTATATATAACACCCTGTACATATACAATTTTACCTTCATATGAGTTGTCAATGTTTGCAGGATGTGGTAGGGGTATCACGCTTTTTTTGATTTCAGTTAAAGCCATATCAAGGGAATGCGTCTGAGCAAAAAAATGCTTTTCAGCAAAAAACATAATACCACACGCAAGCACCACCAAGAGGAGGCTACTTTTAAAGTGCCAAGAGGGCTGCGTATGCGAATATATTTCTGACATATAAATCCCAAGCATTCATTTTAGTTTAATTTTACTATTCTTTTTTTTGCACTCTGTCAATGAGGCTAGCCATATGACCATTAAAAGCCCGTTGAATTTATAGAGTTTTTTTTGATGGTGAAAGCAATCTTTTTTTGTTAAAAGATTGTCGTACATTGTAATACTCATCTAACTTTTTAAAAATAGGAGTTTTCTATGCTGACTCCCCTACGCATACTACTTTTTTTCATGATGTTTTTCTCTATAACCCTACCTTCCATAGCGGCTCAAATTAAGCTTGACCCCGAGCTGCCGGTGTATCTCAACGCCCGCTATAAATTTAGTATTACTTTGCCCCCCGGGGAATATGATGTCTTTGAAGCTGACAATGGTGATGGTATTACTGTTAGGGATGGTAAGGAACTGGATTTACGTGCTTATGGCGCCATGGATATCAATATTCCACCTTTGGATTTTGACGCTACCATTGAAAAAGCATTGGAAAATTTTGACAGTGTCAGCCATAAAGAACTACATAGAGAAGAAAACACCTTTGTGTTGATTGGGAAAAAAGGCAATAATTTCTTAACTATAAAGTGTATACACCGAGATGGATATAATAACTGGTTATGGATTACTTTCCCCATTAAAGGCACAGTGGACTATACTTCTTTCACAGGTAAGGTGTTGAAAAATTTTAAGTAGTGCTTTACTCTACCCACAACCTTCCATCCTGCATATGCGCGGATTTATTAATGCAGGGTAAGCGGTCTTCAGCATAGTGCGAAACAAGTAAGACATGAACAGCCCTTGTGTGTACTTCTTCCTCAAGCATGTCTCGTATGGCTATGTAGGAAGCATGGGCAAGGCCGGAAAATGGTTCATCCAAAAGCACAAGCTCCGGCGCTCCCATGAGCAGACGGGCAAGAAGTAGGCGGCGCAATTGCCCTGTGGACAAGGAGCGAATATGGCGGTCAGCAAGTGTGTTTAAGCGAAATTTTTGCAAAATATTTTCCGCCATGCCATACTCTTCTTCACTGTAGGTGCGATACACCCCTTCCACCTTATCAATGCCCGACAGCGCCAGCTCAAGGCCTGTAACATCATAGGCATAACTATGTTGCGTCGCATCAGACAAAAGCCCCGTGCGCATTCCGGCAAGATCGTTAACCTTTTCACCTGCGCATTTTTGGACAAAGCTATAGCGATGCAGATGTGATTCCTCTTCAAAGGTGATATATTCAGCGCCGGCTATGAGGCGTAAAAAGGTGGACTTGCCGCTGCCATTGGCGCCCACTATCTGCCAATGTTCCCCCTGACGCCATACCCATGAAATATCGTACAATATATGTTTTCTGTCCACAAAGACATTGCCCTTGTGGATGTCTATGAGCGTGGGCGCATTGTGGAAAGAGCAGGTGCCACTCTTTTGTTGAGACAGGCCTTGTGGTATTAACGGTGCCTTCTGTTGCCTAAAGGCTTGTAAGCGGCCTGCTTGCAAGTGATACGCTTGCTTAATCCATGCAGGAATGCCTTGCGCTCTATGCGCCGTGACCACCATAGTACATTGACATTCTTCAAGAAGTTTAAGAATGTTTTTACCATGAGTAGCATCAAGGCCGTCCATGTATTCGTCCAACAAGAGCACAGCAGGATTTTTAAGCAGTGCTCGCCCAAGGAGAAGTAAACGCAGTTGCCCTTGAGACAGGGTGCACGCTTCTTGAGAAAGAAGATGCGTAACTTTTAAGCGCTGTGCCATATTCTGTACGGCTCTTTTTTGCGTAGCATCGGTAATAAAGTGGAGCAATTCGGCATCAGAAAAGGCGGTGAGGAGCACATCCTCGCCACTCAAGCGCCATGCAAAGCGAGTATAAGCTTCTTGTTTTGCATGAGAAACAAGAGCTGTCATGCGCCGTCCCATAATGGGGGATGTTTCGGGCTGCCCTTGATGCTGCCAAGTGATATTACCACTTGTTGCCCAAACTTCTCCTCGGAGGAGACGCAAAAAAGTGGATTTTCCGGCGCCATTTTCTCCCACAACAACAACATGCTCGCCTTGCTGTAAGGAAAAATTCACCTCATGCAAGACTTGGTGGTAGTGTTTGCCATGACGCAAGCTTACGCTCACCCCCTGAAGCTCAATGAGGGGGGCATACATTAAAATTCACGCTCGTACATGACATTTTTACAAAACCACACACTGTGTTTGTAGCCATAGGAGCGAGCATAGGTCTCAAGTTTATCAAAGTGTGCGGCCACGTCTTGTACATTGTGGGCATCAGAGGCAAAAGTAATGGGCACGTTTATGTCTGCCGCAAGGCGCATAATTTGCTCGCAGGGGTAGATTTCTTTACACATCTTGCGCAAGCCTGCCGAAGAAATTTCCAGTGCCATGCCTTGAGCCTTGATGGCAGAAAGGGCTTCTCCGGCAAGAGCCACATTGGCAGGTTTGTCAATCCACGCTCGAAAGGTCTCGATGGAAAAAATCTTAATGAGATCAAGGTGAGCGGCGATATTAAAAAGACCACTTTCTGCCATTTTTTTGAGCGTTTGGAAATAGTGAACATAGTGTTCGTGGCAATGGTTTTTTTTCAAACTTGTCCAGTCCGAAGGTTGATCGTCATAGCCCCAACGAGCTAAAAAGTGCACCGCTCCAATGAGATAATCAAAATCATAAGTGGTAATGGCATTTTTGATGAAGTCCAGTTCATTTTCCATCCACTCCATTTCCATGCCCAGCAGTATTTGCTCAGGATAGGCAGCTTGCAGCTCTTGTACTTCCGCCACATATTGTGGAAAATACTTACTGAGCTTATCCCGATATTCGTTGGTATAGGTGTAGTTATGGGGCCTTGGGGAGTGTTCGGAAAAGCCAAAAAGTTCTATGCCTTTTTTTTGTGCGGCCTCCCACATTTCCTTTGGGGTATTGCAGCCATGAGAATAGAGTG
>CAYJHS010000121.1:0-7751 GCA_964369815.1 uncultured Desulfovibrionaceae bacterium | reverse complement strand
ACACGTCACCGGTATCAACTCCAGAAGCTCTTGAGGACTATAGACGTGCCATAGCTGGCGAATTTGAAGGGGATTAAATTTGCTTTTAATGTTTCCATTAAATCGCATATTGCTAATTATCGACTGAAAATTCTATCGTATGTGTAAACATTAAGTTACAAAGGAAGTCTTCATACTCATAACTTTTCTTAATATTTTTTCATGTAAGTAAAAAAAAAGAGAGTTATAACAATGATATATAAAAGCGGAGACCCCTAAAAAAGGGGTCATCCAAATTTTACGAGTCCAACTACAAAAGCAGTTGGTCTTGTTGTATTGTTGCCTGCCTAAATAAATCCTGCTAAAAATATTTAAGAAGCACTTTTTTATTGCCATATGCTTATAAAATATGCAATACTTTTTTTAAGTTTTTGTAAATTAATTTGGAGAACCTTATGGCCAAAAATTATATGTACGCTTTAAGCATTGACCTTGGAATTGCATCTATAGGTACATCCCTTATTCGCTTAAACAATGATGACCATGCCTTAGACATACTAGACGCAGGCGTGCGTATTTTCGATACTCCTCTAGGAGCAGCAGAAAGACGAGCCGCACGACAAGCTCGTAAAACCATACGCCGGCGCCGTCAACGCTTACAGAATTTACGAAAATTCTTACAAGCCCACAATTTACTTCCGACTCAGACCGAAGCATTAAAGGAACTGTTAGCACGTTCACCATATCGCTTACGTGCCCATGGTGTTAAGCATAAATTTACTTCCTTGCATGAGCTTGGAAGGTGCCTTTTGCATATAGCAAAATTTCGTGGTGCAGGCTTTTTAACGCAAAGTGAAGATACAGAAACACACTTTGATGAGGCGACACCAAGTTCAAAAAAGAAAGAAACGACAACTACTGCATTTTATCGAAATTTAGAAATGCGTATTAATCAAGAGCAAATCTCGCTCGGTGAATTTTTTATGCAGCGTTTACGAGACAATAGTGTAAAAAAAACAGTACGTCGGCGTGCTCGTTTTATTACGGAAAATCTTGTGGATTATGCTGTACCTCGTTTTTTGGTTAAAGATGACTTTTATACTTTATGGGAAAGACAAGCAGCGTATTACCCTGAGCTCACGCCTGAAATAAAAGAAAAAATCTATGAAATAATTTTTTCAGATAGGCCTCATGCACCTTATGCTACAGGAGTGTGCTCACTTAACCCAGATAGCGGCGAAGAGCGATTACCAAGATTACACAGACTTTCCGAAGAAAGGCGTATTTATGAGCAAATAAACAACTTACGCTATCAAACATCCAATGCTGTGCACACCTTACAAAAAGATATGCGTGATGCGCTTATAGAAGTAGCATTTAACGGCATAGGTCAAAATAAAACTAGTATAAAAAAGGAATTGCAAAAATATACTAATGAAAAAATTATAAAAATTAATATGCCAGACGAAGCCATAAGCATCAAACCTTTAAGCCATGTGCAAGCCTTTGCCAATATTAACCATTGGCAAAAATTATCTACCGCACAACAAGACGAAATTTTAGATTTTATTGCCAATCCACGGCTTGATGTCCAAGATGTGCATAGCCGCCTTATGCCTGAGGAGCAGTTTCTCCTTTCTTGTGCAGAGAAGTTACATATCCCCACAAACCCTCAAGGCTTACGCACACTGTCTTTCAGTTTGGCTTTGCTTCCTAAAGATAGAAGTGCCCTTGGCATTACTGCTACAAAACGCATTTTAGAAAAACTCAAAGCAGGCGTAGAAGCAGATGGGCAACAATCATGGTATCCGCTCACCTTTCGTGAAGCAGCTGACCTTTGTGGTTATGAAGCGGAGGAAGAGTCTAAGCGTGGTCTTGCCGGAAGTATAGAAGAGTTACCCTACTATGGACAAATTTTGCGCCATGATGTGACTCCGGTACACCCATGGCATACGGCACAAGCAGCTGAAGAAGAAGCCACCTACGGGCGTGTACCAAACCCTGTGGTCCATGTGGCACTCAATCAACTTCGCAAGGTAGTAAATGAAATAATAAAAATATATGGCAAGCCCCAGCGTATTCATATAGAGCTTGCCAGAGAGTTTGGCATGTCGCAAAAAAGGCGTGATGAACTTGATGCAGAAAGGAAAAAGCGTACTAAGGAAAATGAACTCTTTGATGCGGAACTGCGCAAAGTCAGCATTCGCCCCTCACGCAAAAACCGTACAAAATATCGACTTTGGAAGGAACAAGACCATAAAGATGCGTATACATTGGAAGATATTGCTATTACAGACTTTGAGCTATGCGACATTGACCATATTATTCCTCAATCTCGTGGCGGCTCAGATACTTATAGCAACCTAGCTTTAACCAAAAGAGAAGTGAATTTAGCTAAAAGTGATAAGTATGCCTATGATTTTATACAAGAAACATACCCTAGTCAATGGCAACATATTTTACAAAAAATTTCTGACAAAAAAGTCTCCAAAGCTAAATCTTGGCGTTTTATGCCCGATGCTCAAAATCAGTTTGAAAGTAAAGGCGATGAGGATCAAACCGACCATCGCCTTACGGACACAAGCTATATGGCTAAAATGGCGGCAAGGTATTTGTCTGTGCTGTGTGGCAATGTCATCCCAGTTCGGGGTGGCATGACAGCTCGCTTGCGGCATGCTTGGGGTCTTGATGGTCTTGAATATGAGCTTATGGGCATACCTATTCGTAAGGAAATCATAGATGAACTAACGGGAGAAGTTAAGCTTGATGCGTGGGGTAAAGAAGTACAAAACCCTGCATGGAAAGGCAAAGCTCGTATAGACCACAGGCATCACGCCCTTGATGCCATTGTACTTGCTTGCACCACTCGTAGTATGGTGCAACAACTTGCCAAAGCAGAAAAGCGCAATAATCGTTTGCCAGACTTTCCGCCACCTTTTGGGCATACGGCTGCAGATTTCAGGCGAAGCGTTCTACAGGCTTTACAAAAAGTAAAAGTGTCGCCTAAAGCGGAGCATGGGCTCAATGATAAATTACACGATGCCACAAAATATAGAGTGCTTTGTCGTGACCCTCGTGATGCAGAAAGCTATATCATCACCTACAGGCGTGCCTTTACTAATATAAAAAGCAAGAAAGATGTGGACAATATTGTCTTTTCACTCGGCACTTTGCCACAAGATATGCCCATTATTAAAGAGTTCCATGAAGAATGCTTAAAGCAACATCATAGCATAGAAAATAAATATCATGCAGCGGAGCAAGTTTTAATTGAGCGTAATGCCCTAAATCGGGAACAAGGACTTCGAGAAATAAATATTGATGAGGCAAATATTGTCAAAGAAGCTCTCCGTTTAGCACAAAAACATGATAACATTGGTCATAAATACAGAAAGGTAGAGCCCAAAAACCTTGTGGGAGTATGCCTAAAAAAACAATGCGGCTTTGAGCCTAAAAATAACTTACGAGTTGATTTTTATATCAAGAAAGATGGGAGTATTGGGTGGGAGTGCATTTCTCGTTTTAACGCTAATCAAAAGAGCTTTGTACCTTCATGGCAAGAACAAGGCGGAAAGCTTCTTTGGTCTGTGTTCAAAGGGGATGTGCTGGAACTTACTGTTGATGCTGCAATGAAAGCAAAGTTGAAAATGCCTGTTCCAGAAGGAAAGGTGCTGTGTGTGGTGCAAAAGTTTTCTAAGGGTATTTGTCAATTTAATTTACTTCATGACGCACGTAATTTAGGAGGTAATGATAACACGTCAAGGTGGATATCTGGAAATTCTGGCCTTATAACATTTACCAAAACCCAAGCCCGTAAAGTGGAACTCTCACCTTTTGGAAAAGTGTTGCACAAGCATAAAAGGCTTTGGCATGGCAAAAAAAAGGCGCAAGATTAACCCTCCTTCAGGCTATACCATTATGTGGGTAGTAGTCATGTTTGATTTGCCTGTGGGCAGCAAAAAGGAAATGCGTCTTGCCACACGTTTTCGTAATTCACTTTTAGAGCTAGGCTTTGTGCGTAAGCAATTTTCTGTGTACTTACGCCATGCGGAAAGCTTAGAAAAAGCGCAACGCCTAGCTCAACAAGTATCTTTATGCTTAGTAGAAAATGGTTCCGTTTCAGTCATGTTCATTACCGACCGCCAATATAGCATGACTAAAAACTATTTTGGCAAAGCAAAAAAACGTAATGAGAGCCAAGAACTCAACGATTGCGGGCAATTATTTTTGCTTTAATCACCCAATATATTCTGCTCCTCATCCATAACAACTTTTGCTTGAGAAGGGATGTAAGGAAGAGGAAGTAATGTAGCATCGTTTTGCATAAATGCTTTTGCTAAACCAAAAGCCATGCGTGAGGTCACAGAAAATAATGTGTGTTTTTCACCGCCAAAGGGTAAGGGGGTGCGTAAAATTTCTGCTAGAACTTTTTTATGCTTGGGCTCTATACTGTGGGCAGAGTGCAAAGCTTTACAAGAAATTACAAGTTCATCAACAAAGGGGCGTAAAGGCTCCATCATATCATCGGCAAGACAAAAAGCGTTATAACTATTATGATGCTGTATGCCCAGCAAGGGCAAAAGCCCTGCACCACATAGACTACGTGCACATGCCGCGCGCAAAATGGAATACCCATAATTAAAGAAAACATTTATATCTTGCCCATCCCTATCTCGAATAAAGTTTTTACCCATGAGCGCAGGCCAATACAAACGTGCAGCTTGAGCTTCTTTATTATCGCTATCACCACTATACACTTTTTTTGCAAGTAGCGAAATTTGATGTGCTGCCTGCACATTTTGAGTATTATTTTGTAAAATTTGGGCTTGATTATGGATTTTTGCCGTAATGATTTGTTGCCAAAGGCGTTTTTTAAGAATAGGAGAAGCCTGCATTTGTGCTGTCACCACAGGTAAACTCTTGTAATGAGTGCCTGTTGGCAAGGCAAGTGAAATAGGCAGATAATTTTTCCCACAAATTATTACGGGAATCCCCTGCTCTGCCACAGTAGCCAAGAAATTTTTTGAAAGAGTACAGCCGGCTGCACTCAAAATAATAGCCCCCAACGTGTCCGTAGGAATCCTTTTAAGCACCTCTTGCTTATGCTTTATAACAACACAACCACGTTCAATACATAAATGTCTTTCATTTTCTGCTATTTCTAAAAGAAAATCTGCCATCTTTCTCTCCCTTTGATTTTTTAAAAAAGAAGGAAAAACATGTATTCATGTGCATGTAAAAAAGGCACTTTTTAAGACACAACAGCCCATTTTTATATAAAAAAACAGACTGTTGCACCTTAAACAGTTTAGCAGGATTTGTTTAGACAGGCAACTACAACGAGCTAGCCACTAATGGTATTGTGAACGGAAGTTTAGCAGGATTTGTTTAGACAGGCAACTACAACAGCAGCCAATGCACGACCGCCGTCAAATCCAGTTTAGCAGGATTTGTTTAGACAGGCAACTACAACATAAAGGTAAAGTGTGTCTATCATCTCACGAGTTTAGCAGGATTTGTTTAGACAGGCAACTACAACTATAGGTTACAAGTTGTAAGCTTGTGCCCAAGTTTAGCAGGATTTGTTTAGACAGGCAACTACAACTAGTTCCATGACGGTACTGTACAGGAGGGTAGTTTAGCAGGATTTGTTTAGACAGGCAACTACAACAATTCTAATCACATCGGCTTGAGTAAGGCTAGTTTAGCAGGATTTGTTTAGACAGGCAACTACAACAGGCACGTTCCCTTGCTTTGCAAGTGGGGTAGTTTAGCAGGATTTGTTTAGACAGGCAACTACAACTTATGAGTCAAGGTCAAAGGCTTAACCCGCAGTTTAGCAGGATTTGTTTAGACAGGCAACTACAACGCTCTCGTACTTGCCCTTGTCGGCGTACAGAGTTTAGCAGGATTTGTTTAGACAGGCAACTACAACTTTTCGTTCATTATCGCCATTGCTTGTGGGAGTTTAGCAGGATTTGTTTAGACAGGCAACTACAACTGCAGTAAAGTATGTCTTAGCTGAACCAGTAGTTTAGCAGGATTTGTTTAGACAGGCAACTACAACCTTACAAGTTTATGGCCTCAGCGTGATTGCAGTTTAGCAGGATTTGTTTAGACAGGCAACTACAACTCCTAAGGAAGTTGACACTGCGCTACTTAGAGTTTAGCAGGATTTGTTTAGACAGGCAACTACAACCGCAAGCAAGCAAGTGAGTAATAAAGCCTTGAGTTTAGCAGGATTTGTTTAGACAGGCAACTACAACTACTCGGTACTGCGGGTTGAGTGGCTGTCTAGTTTAGCAGGATTTGTTTAGACAGGCAACTACAACATGTTTCTTGCCCAAAAGTGCCCCGCAAAAAGTTTAGCAGGATTTGTTTAGACAGGCAACTACAACCGTGAGGAGGCAGAATACAATGAGGAAAGAAGTTTAGCAGGATTTGTTTAGACAGGCAACTACAACAAAGCAGGTAAGAGCTACTTCAAGGGCTAAAGTTTAGCAGGATTTGTTTAGACAGGCAACTACAACATACTATTTATGGTAATCTAAAGGGCTCTTAGTTTAGCAGGATTTGTTTAGACAGGCAACTACAACCCATTAGCCACCCATTGAATGGGATTGAATAGTATAGCAGGATTTGTTTAGACAGGCAACTACAACCAAGAGTACGTAGCACCAAGCCCCAAGCAAAGTTTAGCAGGATTTGTTTAGACAGGCAACTACAACTTGAAGAACAAAAGGTGTTGGTGAGAAAAGAGTTTAGCAGGATTTGTTTAGACAGGCAACTACAACAAGCCCTTTGTAGCGGTGCAGCCGTTTCCCAGTTTAGCAGGATTTGTTTAGACAGGCAACTACAACCTTAGTTGCTTGCACGGTAAAACTGGCAATAGTTTAGCAGGATTTGTTTAGACAGGCAACTACAACTGTAGGCAAGTCTTTCTGGGACAATGGGAATAGTTTAGCAGGATTTGTTTAGACAGGCAACTACAACCCATAGTTTGGGCAGTGTGCGCTTGCGCTTAGTTTAGCAGGATTTGTTTAGACAGGCAACTACAACTCTCACTTGCAAGGCTTGGCTTGCCAAGGTAGTTTAGCAGGATTTGTTTAGACAGGCAACTACAACGCGGTCAGTGTTTGGCATGCCGCATCAACCAGTTTAGCAGGATTTGTTTAGACAGGCAACTACAACTATGTGTTTTGCCGATAGTGCCGAGCCTGTAAGTTTAGCAGGATTTGTTTAGACAGGCAACTACAACACGGCTTTGATTTTAAGCCTTTATTTGCTAAGTTTAGCAGGATTTGTTTAGACAGGCAACTACAACTGACCAAAGCTATAACAGCCGTCTAGAAACAGTTTAGCAGGATTTGTTTAGACAGGCAACTACAACCGAAGAAAAAGAGGGGATTTAGCAAGAGATAGTTTAGCAGGATTTGTTTAGACAGGCAACTACAACGGCTACGCAGACCGTTATGATGAATATAGAAGTTTAGCAGGATTTGTTTAGACAGGCAACTACAACATCAAGATTGTTATAGCCTTGCTGGGTGCTAGTTTAGCAGGATTTGTTACTGCCCCAGTCTTTGGTGAAGAACCCTGTTATTTGAAAGCTCTTTAGACGATGAACATTTTAACCGTTAGAAAACACATGCCGGGCATTACTGCCCCTTTCTTTGGTGAAGAACCCCGTGTACCTTGAAATAGCGGGGCAGGAGCGGGGCAAAAGATTCACAAACAGAAAAGGGGTTTATGACTTTTAATCATAAACCCCT
>CAYJHS010000120.1:0-7775 GCA_964369815.1 uncultured Desulfovibrionaceae bacterium | reverse complement strand
ATTGAGCTTAGGCTTAAGCTATTAAAAATGGTGGTAATAAACTGTTCCATAAAAAATCTCTCTTCCCTATGCTTTGCACGCGACGCCCCTTGGCACATGTTGCCAAGCTGCGCCCCTGTGACGCAGCTTGGTCTAAACATATGATGCTGTAAAAAAATCTACTCCGAACAGCTTCCTAGAAAAATCACTTTTATTGTGTTCTTATAGGCGGTGCAAAAAGTGTAAGTAACGGTTCTGACGAAGTAGATTGCATTTGTGGCCAGCTTGTTATTTTATTTGAATGGACTTGGCCCACTCATACGTACTAAGGTAAGGGTCGGGTTCAACGGGTGCTTTGGTGGCAAAAATTTCATAAATAAGCCCATCGCTGCCCACCTTGCCCACGCGTACGGGCTTGGCTAAATGCTGATTTTTAGCATTGATGGTCACAACACCCTCAGGAGCTTTAAAGGAAATACCTCCGGCGCGAATGGCAGCAAGCACTTTGTCCACATCAAAGCTTTCTGCTTTTTCCACAGCAGCCTTCCATAAATACACAGCATCGTAGGCGGCTTCCACAGGGTCAGAAGTAACTCGTTTGTCCCCAAAGGCGGCCTTGTAGGCCTTAACAAAAGCGATATTTTCAGGTGTGTCGGTGGTTTGATAGTAGTTCCAAGACACGAGATGGTCTTTTAATATTTCAGCACCAATAGTAGCCACTTCTTCTTCGGCAATGGAAAAGGACATGGTCATAAAGTCTTTGCTAGTATAGTTTTTTTCTGCCATTTGCTTAAAGAAAGAAACATTGCCCGTGCCGTTTAAAGTGTTGATAATAACCTCAGGCTTGGCTTGCTCAATTTTGCCGATGATAGCAGCAAAATCTGTTTGATCCATGCTGGCGTACTCTTCACCCACCACTTCACCGCCTTGGGCGGCAAGCTGGGTTTTAATCACAAGGTTCGCCGTTCTTGGGAATACATAGTCAGAGCCCAACAGGAAGAACTTCTTATAGCCTTGAGATAATAGATATTCAATGGCCGGCACAATTTGTTGGTTGGGGGCGGCACCTGTGTAGATGATGTTGGGAGATTGCTCCATGCCTTCGTATTGTACAGGATACCATAAAAGAGCATTGTAATCTTCAAAAATGGGCTTAACAGCCTTACGAGAAGAGGAAGTCCAGCAACCAAATACAGTGGCTACGCCTTCACTATCTACCAATTTTTCAGCCTTGGTGGCAAAAACAGAAGGCTCAGAGGCGCCGTCTTCTTCCACATATTCAATTTGTTTACCAAGCACGCCGCCGGCAGCATTAATTTCTTTAATGGCTAGCACTTCAGCATCACGCACAGCCTTTTCACTAATAGCCATGGCGCCCGTAAGAGAGTGCAATAGGCCCACTTTTACCGTATCTGCAGCATGGGCAGGTGTCGTACCAAGCATGCACAGCATGGCAAAACTTACTCCCAAACCTACGCATCTCTTAAACATTGATTTTTCCATTCCACTTCTCCTGATTATGATATTTATATAAACAAAGTAAACTTTGTTGATACTGAAATTAAACGTCTACAAGCTTTTTTAGTTTGAGATAGTGCGTGATGAGATGGACACAATGTTCACGACTGACCTTGCCTGTGTTAAGTGTCATGTCATAGGCCACTGGGTCTGTCCAAGAAGCACCATTGGTATAATATCTATAGTAATCTGCACGGTATTTATCTGTTTTTTGTATCATTTTATGCGCTTCTTCTTCAGTGAGCCCCAGCAGTTCAACCACATTTTTTACACACACAGCACGTGGAGCCTCCACATACACTGAAACTACGTTAGTCTTTTTCTGTAAAATGTGGTTAGCGCACTTTCCAATAATTATACAAGAACGCTCTTCAGAAAGTTTTTTTATAAGCTCTGATTGAATATTGAAAAGATTATTGTCAGAAACAAAATCTTTTTCCATGGGTGTAGCTATATATTTTGTGGTTGCTTTACTAAGTATTTTAAGAAAATATGATGTATTTAATTTTTCATCCACTTTTGCAAAACGTGCTTTATTAATGCCGGAATAATCTTCTAACATGGATGGTAATTGCGTATCATAACATGGTATATTAAGCTCTTTAGCGAGAAGGGAACCAATATGCTTGCCGCCGCTTCCAAAACCTCGAGCTATGGTAATAACAAAATTCTTCATATGTATCCTTTATGGTATTTTGTTTTTACTTCAGTAAAATTATATACCGAATTGATGCAAACTCTTTTCACTTTTATCTGCCATTAATAGCAAAGCATGTGCCAAGTGAAAAAAACTTATTATTTTAATGATAAAAGAGATACGTTGAAGTTTTGCCTTGTAAAAAACTACAAAAATGTATTTTTTTATGGTGGAAAAAGCGGGTTTTACAGCTTTAATAAGATTTTATGCTCAGAATGGGGAAGTTTATGGCATTTATACCCTGTAATTTTAAGCAAAAGTAAATTTTCTACATATAGGTATTTTTATTTTTTTAAAAAAGTAGAAATACATTACCTAAAGAAAAAACGTAGCACGTCTTCTTCCGCATGATTTTTTTATAAAAAATTTATAGCTTTTAAGTAGCTGTAATTTCAATAAAAATAAATTATCTACGAAGAGGTACTTTTGCTATTTTTTTCTTGATTTAAATACTGTGAGTGTTTACACTTGTATGCTCTTACCCATTCTTTAATGAGAGCGGTGCTTCCTTGGTTAAAGAAATATTTTATTGGTTCGTTAAGAAGATTAAGGACACGTGGCAAGTTTTTATACATAAAATAATGTTGGAGGGAATATGGCGAAAAAATTGTTTTTTTGTTTATTTTTGCTTGTAGTTGTTAGCTGTGGGGCAACGTATTTTGTGGCTACGTATAATTTTTCTGAAACATTGATGCGTGTTATTTCTGCCAGTGTTGTTCTTTGTATTATGCTGGCACTTGCGGTAGTTATAGCCATATATTTTGCTTCTCCCATTAAAAAAATTGCTCAATATGCCACGCAGATTTTGGCTGCTGAAAAGGGGGCTAATGTTGCGTATGATGGCAATGATGACCTTGGGCTTTTAGCAAAATCCATCACTGCATTAGGGCAGAAACTTAAGGATAAAACCGACTGGTATGAAGCTATCTTAAACTGTGTGCCTTCTCCTCTTGCTGCCATGGACGTCGATAGAAATTTTACATTTGTAAATTCAGGTGTCTGTAATATGCTTGGGAAAAAGCCCGAAGAGCTCATTGGTTTACCATGTTATAATTGGGGGGCATCCATTTGTCGCACAGAAAATTGCGCCATTGAATCGTGTGAGCGTGGCATTAACAATGTAAACTTTGAACAACCCGGTCTCGGGCACTTTAAGGCCATGGCTGCACGCTTACTTACTCCAGAAGGAAAGCACGTGGGCTATGTAGATATGGTTTTTGACCGCAACCAAGAAGTACAATTACTCAATGAGGCGCAAAGTGCTCTTGTTAATGGACGCCACGAGGCCGCCCATGAGCTTGAATCCATTGTCAATGGCATTGCTGCCGTGTCACATCAATTAAACACGCAAATTGAAATATCATCTCAAGGCGCAGAGACTGCTTCCATACGCATGGCAGAAACTGCCACTGCCATGGATGAAATGAATGGAACTGTGCTTGAAATTGCCAGAAATTCCAACAATAGCGCAAATATTGCTGAACAAACCAAACAAAAAGCCGGTGAAGGTGCAAAAATTCTTAAACAGTCAGAAGGAACGATGGTTCGTCTTAGGGATGAATCCCTTGCTGTTCGTGTAAGCATGGGGCAACTTTCGGAGCATGCACAGTCTATCAGCGCTGTTATGAGTGTCATTTCAGACATTGCTGACCAGACGAATCTACTGGCCTTAAATGCTGCCATTGAAGCTGCCAGAGCTGGAGAGGCCGGCCGTGGTTTTGCGGTGGTTGCCGATGAAGTGCGCAAACTTGCAGAAAAGACTATGTCCTCCACGGCAGACGTTTCTAATGCGATTTCTGCCATTCAAGAAAGTACGGAAATAAATGTGAAGCAAATTGACTCCACGGTAAAAAGCATCGAAGAAGCTGCGGCGCTTGCTATCAGCAGTGGGGAGTCTTTGAATGGGATTTTAAATATGGCAGAAGAAAGTGCCGACGGTATCCGCGCCATTGCAACAGCTAGTGAGCAACAGTCTGCTACTTCAGATGAAATATCACAATCGGTGGTGGATGTGTCGAGCATTGTTACTGACACTTCAAGTGCTATGCTTGAGGCGAGTCAGGCTGTGCGTGAGCTGAGTGAGCAAGCCAAGCAACTTACTGTACTAATCGAAAATCTAAAAAAATAAGCACTATTAGCTTTTTAAGCATAAAACCGAAAGCTCCATATTTATGGGGTTTTCGGTTTTTTTGTAATAAGATAGGTATGCTTTTAGCGTTTACGGTGTTTCATTGACCAATGTAAGTTTGTGACTTGTATAATAGTTAATAATTATACCTACCAGCACCGCTATGAGCATACGAAATACCAATAATCCCCACAAGGAGCCACCCATGAGCATCAGCAAGAGTGTATCTTCGATGAGGGCATGGGCAATGCCCATAAGACTCATGGCAGCAAAACTGTCAGCTTTGGAGAGTGTGCCGTCTTTACTTTCTTTGATAATGACGCCACCGCCGTATAAAATGCCGATGCTGAGCCCTACAATAATGACATTGGTTCCTTCTTTGGAAATCCCGACAAGGCGCAAAAGAGGTGAAAGCAATATGCCGGTATAATGGGAAATTCTAAAATAATTAATGGCGCGGGTAAAAAGCATCACGCCACAAATGATGATGAAAATTTGTACAAGGTTCCAAAATTCACTGATGGCCCAAGCCGCCCAAGTGGTACTTTGCTCTTGGTGCACCAAGAAAATATTGGCAGGCTCTTGCCAAATATTTAGAAAAGAACAGATTATATGCAATAAAATACCCGCAAAAATGGCAACAACTACCCGCAAAACCAACTGGAACGTCATGGAAAGGCCGCATTGCCCAGCGATACGTGTTTCCATAATAAGAGAATGTGCAATGAGAATAATCAGCCCAAGCACGGTAGCTTGTTCCACACTCAAAGAGGAGTTTAAAAGGACGCTAGGTAAGATTGCCAAGGCAGAATATACACTAGACAGCATGCCTGTGGCCCAGACAATACCCATTTCGGCGGGTAATCCCATAAGCTCCATGATGGGCTCTAAAGGGAGCGCTAAATAGCGTACAAGGTTGAGCTCTTGTAATATCTTAAGAATAATAACGATGCTTATAATCATGGGAAAGAGGTTTTTAGAAACACGAATACCGTCTTGAATGCTGTGTATGATGGCGTGGAATAATTTTAATAGAAACATATTTTCCCCAGAGTATTATGATTTAAACTACTTTTGCACGCTTTAATGTTAAGGCCTACGAAAATGCAAAAAGTGTGTGTTTCTCATGGCAAATTTTATCTTAGAAAGCAAGTAGAAAGTGCCATTTAATCTTGTGTGCATCACTGCATTTTAATTTGTAAAATCTGTCAAGCCCATTCCTCACAGGAATGGGCAATGGGCGCGTTTTGAGGGGGGGCTGGGGGGAACTTTTTGGCGCTAGCAAAAGTTCCCCCCAGAAAAAACTTAAAATGAAACGCCTGCGCAATGTACTACGCAAAAATCTCAACTCTTTGCTAGCGTAATAAAAAAAGGAAGCGGCATAAATGCTACTTCCTTTATCTTTTTATGTATATACTATGTTTACATTTTTTCTATGCCAAGTGCCAAGGGCAAGACTTCATCAATATGCGCCACGGGATGTACACGTATTTTACTCAGTAAATCCTTAGGAATATCTTCTAAGTCCTTCACGTTTTGCTTAGGGATAATGACATCCGTCAGGTTTCTAGCTACGGCGCCCAAGATTTTCTCTTTAATGCCGCCCACGGGCAGTACTCGTCCACGCAGGGTGATTTCTCCGGTCATGCACAGCAAAGCGTCTACGGGCTTTTGCGTTAAGGCAGAAATCAATGCTGTACACAAGGTAATTCCGGCGGAAGGGCCGTCCTTGGGGGTTGCTCCAGCAGGGACGTGCACGTGAATATCTTGCTTGCGAGCAAAATCAGGGTCAATATCTAACTCTTTTGCTTTATTGCGAATATATGACAAGGCAGCTTGGGCGCTTTCCTTCATAACATCGCCGAGCTGTCCTGTGAGCAAGAGTGCGCCTTTGCCCTTCATGAGGCTCACTTCCACATGCAGCACCTCGCCGCCAAAAGGCGTCCATGCCAAACCAAAGGCAGAGCCAGGGGGTAGCTGTTGTTCTTTGTCATCTTCGACAAATCGAGGGATGCCAAGAAGTTTTGGGATTTGTGTGGCACTTACTTTGAAACTGCCTTCTTTGCCCTCAGCTTTTTTGCGGGCGAGCTTACGACACACTGCGCCAAGCTCTCGCTCAAGATTACGCAAGCCTGCTTCACGAGTATATTCTTTAATGACGCGGATAATGGCGGCATCTGCAACGCTTACTTCATTTAATTTAAGCCCATGATCTTTAATCATTTTGGGGAGTAAATGAATTTTTGCTATGGACAATTTTTCATGCACGGTATAGCCCGGCAAGGTGATAATTTCCATTCTGTCACGCAATGGAGCAGGAATGGTGTCCAGCGTATTTGCCGTGCAAAGGAACATAATCTTTGATAAGTCAAAGGGGACGTTCAAATAGTGGTCGCTAAAAGTGAAGTTTTGCTCAGGGTCAAGCACTTCCAACAGTGCAGAGGAAGGGTCTCCCCTAAAATCTGCGCCCAGTTTATCCAGCTCGTCGAGTACCACTACAGGATTCTTGGTGCCAGCTTGCTTTAGGGCTTGAATGATACGTCCGGGCATGGCGCCAATATACGTTCGTCTGTGCCCGCGAATTTCCGCTTCATCCCGCATACCGCCAAGGGAAATGCGTTGGAACTTACGCCCAAGTGCTCTTGCAATGGAGCGCCCAAGAGAGGTTTTGCCCGTACCGGGAGGCCCCACAAAACATAAGATGGGCCCTTTGGACTGTGGATTGAGCTTGCGCACAGAAAGATATTCAAGGATGCGTTCCTTTACTTTTTCCAGTGCATAATGATCTTCATCTAAAATTTTACCAGCGTATTTAATATCAAGACTGTCTCTACTCGCCTTTTTCCAAGGAAGCTCTACGAGCCAGTCAAGATAAGTGCGCACCACATTGGCCTCGGATGAATCTGAGTGCATGGATGAGAGACGGCGAAACTGCTTATCCGCTTCTTTACGCACGTCCTTAGGCATACCAGCCTTGGCAATGGCCTTGCCAAGGTCGTCAAGATCGTCTTCTTGGTCGCCGTGGGTGTCACCAAGCTCTTGACGGATGGCCTTGAGCTGTTCTCGAAGATAATAATCTTTCTGGGCTTTATCCATACCATCACGAGCAGAAGATTGAATGCGAGCTTGCATGGTAGCCACTTCCACCTCTTTATTAAGCTGGTCATTGACAAGTTGCAGGCGAGCAACAGGGTCTTGCTCTTCTAAGATAGCCTGTGCATCTTCAATCTTCATGCGTAAATTGGCGGCAATAAGGTCGGCTAAATGTCCTGCATCATCTACGCTTTGCAGCATATTCACTACATCAGTACTAGAAATACCCCGCAAGGTGAGGATTTTTTCGCTTTGCTCACGGGCAGAGCGCAACATGGCGTCTACCTCTGGAGTTAAAGGCGCATAATCTTCTTCTATGGCTTCGATTTCAGCCTCAATGAAAGGTTCTTCTTGGGTGAT
>CAYJHS010000119.1:6080-7776 GCA_964369815.1 uncultured Desulfovibrionaceae bacterium | reverse complement strand
TGCTTGGCATGACTTGGGCGCTGGCTGACGATGCTATCTTAACCTTGTTAAAGGAGCACGACACTGTGCTTATCCTTGAGGAAGGTTCCCTCATTTTAGAAAATGACATCCGTGCTATTGCCCAAAATGGTCAAGTAAATGTGCGCATTGAAGGCAAGAGCGATATCTTGACCATTCAAGGTGAATATGACTTTGCCGGTGTCAGCCGTGCCCTTGCTCGTATTTTGAATGAACAAGCAGACCCTGCCACTGTGCCTGTAAGCCATAACTTGCCCATGCCTAACCGTCCCCCAAACTTGTGTGCCGGTTGTTCGCACCGTGCGGTATATTATGCCGTGCGTCAAGTGTATGGCGATGACGCAGTGTATGGTAGTGACATCGGCTGTTACACCTTGGGACTTTTGCCACCCTTACGCATGGCGGATTTCTTAGTATGTATGGGTGCATCTATTTCTGCCGGCTCTGGTTTTTCCGCTGTTTCAACCAAGCCTGTCATCTCCTTCATTGGCGACTCCACCTTTTTCCACACTGGTGTCAGCGGCCATGTCAATGCGGTCTTTAATACGCATAACCTCATCCTAGTCATTCTTGACAATGGCACCACTGCCATGACTGGACACCAGCCAAATCCCGGCATGGATCAAGAAGTACTCGGTTCTGTTTCTATGCACATTGATATTGAAACCGTTGTGCGTGGTGTTGGTGTGCAGCATATCCGTAAAACGAAGGCCTATAACCTTACAGCCACCATGAAGGCTTTAGAAGAGCTTAAGGCCGAAAGTGGCGTGAGAGTACTCATTGCCGAAGAGCCTTGTGTCCTTTATGCCCGCAGAACCCTTAAAAAAGCTCCTACACAAGTAGCTTATGTTGATGAACAAAACGATGTGGCCAATGCTTGCGTAGACAATTTTGCATGCCCAGCCTTTGTCCGTGATGCACAAGGTATTCGTGTGGATGAAACCCTCTGCGCCGGATGCATGGTCTGTCTCAGAGTAGCCCCCAAGGCTTTCAAAGCAAAACGTAGGGAACAGGTGTAATTATGCAATCACGTCTTCGTATATATATGACCGGTGTTGGCGGACAAGGCACCCTTACCGCTACCACTCTTTTGGCCCGTGTGGCCTTGGATCAAGGCTTAGAGGTAATGGCCGGAGAAGTACACGGCATGGCGCAACGTGGCGGTGTTGTAGAATCTGTCGTGTTGCTTGGAGGTTGGCTCTCACCCAAGCTTGGGCACGGCGAAGCAGATGTACTTATGGGCTTTGAACCACTTGAAACCTTACGAGGCCTGCCCTATCTTGCTAAAGGCGGCAAGGTATTTTCAAGCATTGACCCCATGCCCCCTGTAAGCGTTAGCCTTGGCAATGAGCAATACCCAGCCATTGACGACATCAAAGCTACTATTACAAGCTATTGCAATGATGCAGTCTATATTCCTTGCCGTAGCCTTGGCCTTGAAGCAGGCTCTATACAAGCTGGTAATACTGTATTACTTGGGGCACTTTGTGCGGCAAAAATGCTCCCATTTGGTATTGATGCCATTGAAGCAGGTATTAAAAAATACCTTGCACCTAAAATAGTTGACGCCAACATCAAAGCCTTACAACTTGGAGTCAATTATTTAGGTTAGCTTTTGCCCAAATCAAAATTCCATGGGGAAGGCCTATACGGCTTTCCCCTTTTTTGTATTGTAGGT
>CAYJHS010000119.1:1884-6070 GCA_964369815.1 uncultured Desulfovibrionaceae bacterium | reverse complement strand
TAAATTTTTCTGAGGGAAATTTTTGTGAACAAAAGTTTTCAAATTAAAACAGCGTGTTTTGTATTATGCTATACTTTTTTCTTGCCATCTTTTTGAAAACACTGTACTTTTACAAAAGCTTATAGTGTAAAGCAGCAATCCATATATTTTAATGATTTAGCAGAATTACAGTACGTATTTTTTATTTACTTTACTGATTTTTTCTACATATATAGGTTCTGATAACATGCACGATATTTCTTCTAAAAAAAATTTTTGGCATTCAAAATTTGCCCATAGCACACAATCGGTATGTTGCTTTGATATCCAAGGCAACGTCTGTTATGTATCAGAAAATTTCCATACTTTTTTGGGTATTGCAGCTATAAACAGCTATACAGAACTTTTTGTGGGTGCATCCCCCACCATACAAAGTTCTGGTGAAGCGTCCGAGGCGCTCAGTCAAAACCATTTTGCCACTACGCTTGAAGAGGGCTCTTGCCTTTTTTCGTGGCAACATACACTCCCCCACGGAGGTGAGCGAGAGGTCATTTATGTGCTTTCCCTTGCCTATTACAAACATGAAAAATATCTTGTAGCAAAAGTTAGTGATATTGCAAACTTAACACCTAAAGTGCAAAAGGATCTTGAGGATTATAAAAAAACCTATCCACTCTTTGCGTATGCCCCAACGGCTTTGGCTTTATGGCGTAATGGTATTGAGCTTTTACATTGCAACTCGCCATTTCTTGAGCTTTTGAACATTGAAAGTATTGATGATTATAAAAAAAATCCTGTGAAATTTATGCCAGAATTTCAGGCCAATGGCCTACCATCTCGTGAGGCAGGTCACAGATACCTCTCCGAGGCGCTTAAAAATGGCCGCACAGACATGGAATGGGACTGGCTAGATAGTGCTGGAAATACCGTTCAAACGGGAAATATTATTATTGCAAAAAATATAGATGGTGAACAACTAACCTTGCAGTTTATTTATGATTTGAATGCAAAAAGGCAGCTACAAGTTGCCGAAGAAAGCGCACAAAACATTATAGACAATACCCCCCTTGCCGCCGAAATTTGGAATGAAAAACTTGAAATTCTTGATTGTAGTCTTGCATGCGTAATACTTTTTTAATTCAACACAAAATTATAATAAATTACATCGTTTTTCGATGTTTCCCCCGAATTTCAACCCAATGGCAAATCAAGCCGTCACGTTGCAGAGGAATATATTGCAAAAGCCTTAAAAGAAGGAACTTTTTCTGCTGAGTGGACACATATCACCCGTGATGGCAAAATATTACCCATGTTGGTATCCTTTGCTTCTACCACCTTTCGCGGTGAAAAATCCGTCATTGCCTATAAGCAAGACCTTTCCATCATAAAAAGCATTGAACAAACCATGCAGGAAGCGGAAGAATACAATCAAGTTATCTTAGATAATATTCCGATTTCCATTACCTTTTGTAACAAAGATTTCGAATTTATCAGCATTAACCAAGGGGTAAAAAATCTTTTTGGCATAGAAAGTGTAGAGGAATTTCAGCAAAAATTCTTGTGTTTAGCCCCAGAACATCAGCCCAATGGGCGGCTTTCCAAAGAATATTTTTTAGAAATTGTTAATGAAGCCTTCAATAATGGGCGTGCTCAATGCGAATGGATGCACCAAACCCTGCAAGGAGAGCCTATACCCACAAGCGTGACCCTTATACGCGCGCAGCTACACGGTGAACCGGTACTTATTAACTATTGTATTGACTTACGCAAACTGAAAAAAATAGAAAAGCAGGTCAAGGAGCTAGAAAAACTGCAACAAACTATCCTTGATGCCATGCCCATGGGTGTACACTTTTGGAATGAAAATCGAGAGCTCATCTACTGTAATTTTGAATGTGCCAAAATGTTTGACTACACCACTAAGGAAGCCTACATTGCCAACTTTTTAAACACAATCCCAGAAAAACAATCTGATGGTACACCGAGTTTCGTCTTTATGCAAAATGCTTTTCAATTGGTGCGAACGCAAGGTTTTGCACGAGTGGAAGGCGAAAGAATCCACCCTATAAGCCAAGAAATCATCCCCATTGAAATCATCCTTGTCAACGCCACCTATGAAGGGAAAGATTGCGTTATTTCTTATCACCGTGACTTGCGTGAATATCGGGCCATGCTCAAAACCATCAAGGAAAACGAAGACGCACTCTATACCGCAAAAGTTATAGCCGAAGAAAACACCAAGGCCAAAAGTGAATTTCTCGCCAATATGAGTCACGAAATCCGCACTCCCATGAATGGCATCCTTGGTCTGCTCACCTTACTGCATGATACAAAACTTGATGAAGCGCAAAAGAGCTATGTGCATAAAACCCTCTTTTCTGCCAAAAATCTTTTACGCATCATCAATGACATCTTAGATTTTTCAAAAATTGAAGCCGGAAAGCTTGAAATAGAAGCTATCCCCTTTTCTTTTAATCAAATTTGCCAAGAAGTTATAGATTTATACGGGCCTTTGAGTGAAGAGAAAGGCCTTATTTTAAATGTTGATAAAGGCACATTGGCCGACACTGTACTGCTTGGCGATGTGTTACGCCTCAAACAAGTGCTCTTTAACTTGGTAAGCAATGCCATTAAATTTACCTTAAGCGGCGGTGTTTATATTAAAATTGAAAGTAGAATTCTTGGAAATGACACCATCCATTGTCTTTTTTCTGTAAAAGATACTGGCATTGGCCTTAGCCACGAACAAATACAAAAGCTCTTTACAGCCTTTAACCAAGCGGATTCTTCCGTCACTCGAAAATTTGGCGGCACCGGCCTTGGCCTTGTTATCTCCCGCAGTCTTGTTCGTATGTTACAAGGAAAAATATGGGTAGAAAGCAAGGAAAATCAAGGTTCTACATTTTATTTTACGGCTCTCTTTAACATTAATGCTGATCAAGATTGCTCACAAAACCACGATGATACACTGCCTATTAGCATGCAAAACGCTCATAAAGATGCGCATATTTTGCTTGTAGAGGATAATGACATCAATCAACTTATTGCTGAGGAGCTCTTAGTGAAGGTGGGCTATCGCATTGATATAGCAAACAATGGGCAAGAAGCATTAGATATGCTCGACAAAAATACCTATGCAGCCGTACTTATGGATATCCAAATGCCGGTTATGGATGGACTTACCGCCGCACAAAAAATTCGCGAACAAGCGAAATTTTCTTCGCTACCTGTCATTGCCATGTCGGCACACGCCATGAGCGGGGACAAGGAAGTGAGTATTGCACACGGTATGAACGACCACATAACCAAGCCCATTGACCCAGAAGTACTCTATAATACCTTACAATATTGGCTAGATAAGCAAGACGGATAAACGTGTACACGCCTCTACATTGTGCTGATTTTAGAATTTTTTGAGGAATAAGGGATAAATTAAAACAACATAGCTCAAGCCGTCTAAAAAATTACAGAAAACTACTAGGCTAGCATTATTGTATTGCCTGTGACGCACGCTTGAGCCAATAATCTAAAGTGGTATATAACCGTTGTGGATCTATGGGCTTAGTAATGTGATCGTTCATGCCATGCTCAAGACTTATTTCTTTATCGCCACTCATGGCATGCGCAGACATAGCAATAATGACAAGGTTTTTTAATGTCGGGTTTTTACGTATGTTCCGTGCCGCTGTAAGCCCATCCATGACCGGCATTTGAATATCCATAAGTACGGCTGAATATTTATTTTCATTTATCATATCGATAGCTTCTTTTCCATTTTCCGCTATATCCACCACAAATCCTACTTCTTGCAGAAGTTCTTTCGCAATTATTTGATTTATCTCATTATCTTCCACAACTAAAATATGTTCCCTATGCATACTTGCGTTGTGCTCATCTTGCTGAGGAATACTCTCAGCTTGTATGGCTATGTTTTGTTCAGCGCATAAAGGAAAAGTCAAAGCAAAGAAAAAGGTTGTCCCTTGTCCTTGCTCACTTTGAATCCAAATGCGTCCCTTCATGGCTTCTACAATCTGTTTATAAATCACAAGCCCAAGGCCGGTACCGCCATATTTACGTGTAACGGAAGAATCCGCCTGTGAAAAAGCAGAAAAAAGTCTCTGTTGCTGTTCTTTGCTAAGGCCCACACCACTATCTTGCACAGAAAAAACACAAGGCAAGGTATTATCAACTACCGGCTGACATTGCA
>CAYJHS010000119.1:0-1874 GCA_964369815.1 uncultured Desulfovibrionaceae bacterium | reverse complement strand
CCCACCTTGTTCTGTAAATTTAATGGCATTACTGACTAGATTAAAAATTACCTGCTTAATGCGTAAGGAATCGCCCATTAAGGTATAATCCTGACAATCATTAGTATCTATGTGGAAAAAAAGACCTTTTTCTTTCGCTCTAGAACTATACAAGCTAGCAGCTTCTTGTAAAAGAGAAAAAATATGAAAAGGAGTATGCTCAAGCTCCAACTTCCCCGCTTCCATCTTTGAAAAATCTAAAATATCATCAATAATGCGCAAAAGATTATTAGCTGAAAATAAAGATTTTTGCACATAATCCGCTTGTTTTGCTGTCAATTTAGTATGGGAAAGTAAATGCAGTAGGCCCAAAATGCCATTCATGGGGGTACGGATTTCATGGCTCATATTTGCCAAAAATTCACTCTTAACACGAGCATTTTTTTCGGCACTATCGATATGAAGTTTAAGAGACGCTACCATCATCACAAGATGTTTATAAACACCATAATGTGTTTTTTTGTCATCAATTGCATAATCACCGTCAACGACACGGGTGGTAATCTGTATCAACTCTGCAGGGTCTTTACCAAGCTGTATTCTAAGACTGTATATTATCCAAAGGAAAATAGCAGAAGCAAGAATAAACACGGCAACAATACTCAAATGGATAAGATTCAAAGAATTATGATATTCCTCGTCACCAGCTATGGAAGCTTTAATACCTTCATCTCTATTAAAATTAACAGCCTTATAAAGTTGTACGGTAGCTTGCTCAAAAAGATTACGAGAATCACCACGCAGTAAGTCTATGGCAGCATCAGTATCATTGTTTTGTGCCAAAACAAATATTTCATGACTTTTTTCTATATAGTTTTTCCAAAGCTTGGAAAATTTCTTATAGATATCTTTTTCTTTTTGTGAAGAAATATAGCCTTCATAATGTTTTCTGGCAATGGAAAGCTCATGGCTTACATTATGTAAAAATTGCTCAACTTGACGAAGAGCATCTTTATCCTTGGTAAATATATAACTCACCTCATACATTCTGTAGCTTGCGGTAAGGGTACTAATATGCTGCACAGCTATAGTGGATGGCAACCAATTTGATGAGATCTCGGTAGACTTTTGATTCACTTTTTTAAGCTGTATGCTGCTAAAAAAACCAAGCCCCACTAAAGCAGAGAGCATAATTACCATCATAATAAATAGTTTAATGGATAAACGCATAGCTATTATTTCATCCTAAGCCCTTTATAAAAATAAAGAAGGTCTTTTATTTGCAATTAGTCACTTTACTTAGCACAGCAAAGCATAACGGAGCAAGGAAAAATTGAAGAAAAATATATGATGACACTATCTAACATGACATTTTTGGCATTTCTTAAAAAGCATACCTAAAATTTTCTATAAATTTTTCCCATAAAAAGCTTGTCATTGAACGCCAAAACAAGTACTATTAGTAAGCAGTATCAACAAGGATTTTCTGTTAATACACACAATACATTGGAGGTCGCATGGATGTTGTCTTGTTGTCGCGGTTACAATTTGCGGTAGCCGTTTTTTTTCACTTTATTTTTGTACCACTTACCCTAGGTCTTTCCGTCTTACTTGCTTGGATGGAAACACGCTATGTACGCACTGGCGATGAGTTTTGGAAAAAACAATGTCAGTTTTGGGGTAAACTTTTCATTATCAACTTTACCCTTGGCGTTGTGACGGGTATTACTCTTGAGTTTCAATTTGGCACCAACTGGTCTCGTTATTCCGAGTATGTTGGTGATATTTTTGGCTCTTTGCTTGCCGTGGAAGCCACAGTGGCATTCTTCCTTGAGTCCACATTCATTGCTGTGTTGGTCTTTGGCTGGAAAAAAGTAAGCAAAAAAGTACTCTTA
>CAYJHS010000118.1:6455-7863 GCA_964369815.1 uncultured Desulfovibrionaceae bacterium | reverse complement strand
CTACTTTTGCTTTTTCACGCCCGTGCAAGAAGTATGTCATGATAAGGCCAATGGCACCCATGTAAATATAACCAAGGTTTAAGCCACCTACGAGGCGATACACTGGACAGATATTGGCGCAGGCACCGCAACGGATGCAGCGGAACATTTGCGAGAAAAGTGGGTCTTTAGCCACCGTAGTACGCCCATTGTCCACGAAAACAATGTGCATTTCCTTGGTTTCATCCTTAGCCTTTTCGGCCTTACATTGGCCTGTACCATTATACCAAGTGACATAAGTGGTGATGGGCTGTCCGGTGGCGTTACGTGCCAAAATTTTCATGGCATTGAGAGCGTCATCAAGCTTAGGGACAAGCTTATCAAGGCTTGTAATGGCTACATGGATGGGAGGTACAGTGGACACAAGGCGGGCATTGCCTTCGTTAGTACATGTACAAAAAGAACCGGTTTCTGCCACGGCAAAGTTAGCGCCGGTCATGCCCATATCAGCATCGATAAAGTTTTGACGCAGCTGTTCACGAGCAACTTTTACAAGGTTATCCACATCGTCGTCTTCTTCCTTGCCTGTGACTTTGGAAAAGTCTACAGCCACTTCCCCACGGGAAAGGTGGATAGCGGGAAGCACTAAGTGAGATGGGCCTTCCTTGCGCAATTGGATGATGTAGGCGCCAAGATCACCTTCAAGTACGGAAATACCGTCTTCTTCCAATCGCTTATTCAAAAGAGTTTCTTCACTCACCATGGATTTTGATTTCATGATGGATTTTACATTATGCTTTTTGGCAATACCGGCAATAATTTCGTTGGCTTCGCTAGGAGTAGATGCGCGGTATACATGCACACCTTTGGCCTCGGCATTTTTCTTAAATTCTTCGTAATATTTATCTACATTTTGCGCCACGTCGTCCTTCATGGCTATAATTTTTTCAATGACTTCTTGCGAATTAATTTGTTGTAAGGCTTTTTCTCGGCTTACTTTGTAATCCACCGCAAATTTATCAAGTGTTTTGCGTAAAAAACCATTTTCAAGAGCATTATCTAGCTGCTCGGTATATTCAGCATGTGTTTTAGGAGCATTATGCATTGCCTTCCTCCTTAAAAATGATGATGTGTTGCTCTAATGGTCCATGCACTCCAACAGCGGGCAGACGTTCAATGTCGGCGGTACGGCTGGGGCCAGAAATCATAGCATTATAGGAAGGTTTCTCTTGCATTTTGCGCAAAATATCAGTGATATCTAGTATGTCTTCGTAAATGGTAGATTCTTTAACTAAGAACACACAAATTTCACTCACCATGGTGGAGAGGCGTTTTTCTTCATTATTGGAGTTAACAAGACAGGTGCCACAGCCGGCGATGCATACATCAGGCATAACAACACCAATGTCTATGCCGGCCAGATAAATAC
>CAYJHS010000118.1:0-6413 GCA_964369815.1 uncultured Desulfovibrionaceae bacterium | reverse complement strand
GTAGGTTTCTTTTGTTGAGTGGCCCTTTTTCTGTGCCGGGTTCTTCGGCAAGAAGGGTACACGGGGCTTTGGACTCGCAAAGTTGTACAACATAGTCAATGACTTCGTCTAAAGTTGAAGCATGGATGACTTTGGAGCCAACGATGGCCGATCTTTCACAAAAAAGCTCTGTTACTGCATTCATAACTCAATCCTCTTTAGTAAAACACGAGAGTCAATGCATGGTACACAGCCCAATGATATATCACTGAGCTGTGTATAATACATTGCTATCAAACAGCTAAAACTCCTTAAAGCTATTTGATTATATGAGACATCTGCTTAGGAGAGATTTTCTGCATAAAGTTCAATGCAGTGCTTTACCTTTACAGAATCATCATTTTGAGAAAGCATGTCTTCCAATTGCATCATACATGCGGGGCATGCAGTGCTGACAATTTCAGCCTTACTGTCCATGACATTTTGTCTTTTGCGTTGGCCAATTTTGCTAGAAAATGCATAATGGAAGAGGTTAAAGGAACCACCACAGCCACAGCAGCGATCGGCCTCAGCCATCTCTACTAAGGTGTAGTTAGGGTTAAGCCCAATAATATTACGTGGTTCAGCGCTGACCCCTAGAGATTTTTTTAAGTGACAGGGGTCGTGGAAGGTCACCTTTGTGACATGGTAGGTATTGGCCGTATTGGCAGTAGTGGTAGCGTCAACTTTAAGCACGTTCATGAGAAAAGCTGTGATATCCATTGCTTTTGCGGCATATTTACGTGCTAATTCGCCATAAGGCATATCCATGCGGTCTGCATAACGAGGCCAAAGTTCATGTATGGTAGAAATACAAGAACCGCAAGGGCTAATGATATAGTCAAATTCTTCTTTTTCTAAAATAGCAAGATTTGCCTTGGTTTGTTTGAGCATACCTGTAATGTCGCCAGAGGCAATGGCAGGTATACCACAACATGCCAGCTGTTTAGGCATATAAACACCAACACCGTGGTGGGCAAACACTTTTAAGCAGGCCTCACTCATGGCAGTATACATTTTGTCCCCAAGACAGCCCGGAAAAAATGCCACCCGCAAGCCGCTTTTTCCCGCAGGGGAATTAATATGCCCCTGACTAACGTGTAATGGTTTAGGCGCAAGGGTGCGTATATAGCGTGAGCCTATAATCTTATCTAATATGGGCGCACGGCTGGTTTTTTGCGAGTTAAAAGCTTGCTTGAAGAGCAAACTTTGGCAAGGGGCACCTGCGCGCATGGCTAGGTTAAACAAGGTGGGTTTGGCGAGCAGAGTACGGAAGATGATTTTTTTCAGCGGATGTAAGCCAATATAGGTGAAAACAATCTCCCGTGCTTCTAGGAAAATATCAATAATTTTCACGCCCGATGGGCAGTTGGCTTGACAGGAGCCGCAGAGTAAACATCGCCCCAGTTTGTCAGCTACAGCTTCCGGATCTTCAATGAGTCTGTGCGCCAAGTTATCCACAAGGGCAAGTTTGCCCCGTGCCACATCGGCTTCCATGCCGGAAGCACCAAAGGTGGGACACACTGCTTGACAAAGACCACACTTCATACAGGCAATGATGCGATCATCAAGTGCCATAAGTCTTTGGGCTAAATCGTTTAAATTACTCACTATAGACCCCTTAGATGCTTACCAATTTTGTGGGGTTGAGGAGCCCTTTGGGGTCAAGCGCCTTACGCAAACGGCGAGAGAACAGGATGGTTCCCTTGGAGGTTTCTTTCTCCAGCCATTTTGCCTTGGCAGTGCCGATGCCATGCTCTCCGGAGAGAGTACCGTCGAGCTTGAGTGCCACGTCAAAAATTTCGTCAACAGCTTCTTCTACACGATGGAACTCTTGTACGTCGCGCTTGTCACACAAAATAGTGGGGTGTAAATTTCCATCACCGGCATGTCCAAAGGTGCCCATTTCGAGCTTATACTTGGTGGCAATGTCATTTAAGGCTGCCATCATGGCAGGGATTTTGGAACGAGGTACAGTGGCGTCTTCTAGTACGCAGGTGGGCTTACATCGAGCAAGTACCGGTAATGCCATGCGGCGTGCTTCCCAAAGTTTGAACTTTTCTTCAGCGTCTTTAGCTACACGGATTTCTCGTGCATTGCACTTGCGTAAGACTTTTTCTACAGCTTCGGCTTCGTCGGCCACTTGTGCAGGGTGCCCATCTACTTCAATAAGCAAGATGGCGGCAGCGTCACGAGGTAGGCCGGTTTTGGTATAATCATCTACACGCACGATAGTGTTATTATCTAAGAACTCCAGTGTGCAAGGCACCACATGCGCGGCAATAATGCCGGCTACGGCTTCGGCAGCTTCTTGCATGGTATTAAACACAGCCATGAGAGCTTTGCTGGCCTTGGGCGGCGGTACGAGCTTGAAAATAGCTTGGGAAATAACTCCCAATGTACCTTCGGATTGTATCATAAGGCCGGCAAGGTTGTAACCGGTAACACATTTTACTGTGCGAGAGCCGGAAGTGACTCGCTCACCAGTGGCGTCAAAAAAGTCTAGTCCCATGAGATAGTCTTTGGTAACGCCATATTTTAGACCACGTAAGCCACCGGCATTTTCGGCAATATTACCACCAATGGTGGACACCGCTTGAGAACCTGGGTCAGGTGGATAGAAGAGGCCTTTTTTTGCCACTTCGGCGGCAAAAGTTGCTGTGACCACGCCGGGTTCCACCACAGCATAGAGGTCTTCAACATTAATTTCTAAAATTTTTGTAAGCCCATTGGTGAGGATAACAACACTGTCGGTGCTATCGGGGATGGTGCCGCCGGAAAGGTTCGTTCCTGCGCCACGCACCGTCATGGGAATACCATAATCATAGAGTTTTTTTACAATGACACCCAGCTCTTCTGTATTGTTTGGGCGTACCACTAAGGATGGGATGACCTGCTGCAAAACGGCAGAGTCATAGGCATAGCTTTGTCTATCGGCTTCGGATGAAAAAACATTTTCTTTCCCAAGCAGCACTTCAAAGTCTTTAGCAAGTGCTGAAGTTGACATAATTCCTCCAGGCTACATCAATGACGTAACAGTTATAAATTTTTAAAATTACTCCACATAGGCGTTTTGTATCAAATAACTAGGTTTACGTCAATAAGGTATTTTACAAAGCATATACAAATATCATGGGGTTCCTTTATGGATTTTTTTTATGTTTTGCCAAAAGAACTACCGCATTCCCATAATATGCAAAAATTCTTGCTCCGTAACCATCTGCACCGAAAGGCGAGAGCCTTTTTTCATAAGTTCCATGCTTGCCAGCTCTGGTTCTTCCTTAAGGTCAGAACGCAGGAGTGGCGGTGAAAAGGCTTGCACAAGACGCACATCTACCATTTCCCACACAGGATGATCTGGGGTAGAGCGAGGGTCAAAGTGGTCATTGCCGTTTTCCCAAGCGGTGCTATCGGGATATGCCTCTCTTACTATTTCCACAAGGCCGGCAATTTCGGGGTTTTTTCCACTGTGGTAAAAAAAACCTTTGTCGCCAAGCTTCATGGAGCGCATAAAATTACGTGCTTGATAATTACGCACGCCATCCCATGAAGTCGTTTGATTTTTAGCTTGTGCTAGATCTTGCCACGAAAAGCATTCTCTTTCGCTTTTAAAAAGCCAATATTGCATGTTTACCTCTAAAAGTTTAAGGTTGTTATCTGTTTGTGTCTATCCATTGTTCACAAATATGTACGAGAGCGCTGTCATTATGTTTCTGCGCAAGTGCTCTAATAGCTGTCAATTTTTGTTGTAAACCTTCTGAATTTTGCGTTTTTGTGAGAATATCTTGCAGGCACTGCTCAGCGCTTTGCAAAATATCCGCTTGCCCTGTCTTGGCAGCACATTTGGCAAGGGTAAAAAAGTTTTCGCGCAAGGGGGCAAGTTGTGCGGCTTGTAAGCGGTAGTCCAATGCTTCGTGCCACTGCCCATTTTTTTCAAGGTGCGCAGCTAATAAACTATACCCATGCAGCCAAAAAGGTTCTTTTTGTAAAAAATCTAGGCAGCGTTGTGGGGTAAAATTTTCCGTAACGATATGGCTAAGTGCTTTGTTTTTCGCTTCTGGTACGCTGATATATAGCTCAAGGTCAGGGCTGAACATAGGTAAAAGGCCATCATCCAAGGCAATACGATGCTGATCAGGGTAAAAGGCACCAGAAAAGCGTGTGCTGAGTAAGGCGGAATTTTCGCTGTCAAAGTCAAAGCGTCCTGGGGTTTGGCTCGTGCTGTGATAGATGATGCTTTTGCTGACTACTTGTAGTTGTAGCCCTTTTTGTCGTACTTGACAGCATAAGTCTATGTCTTCAAAACCGTTGATGTATCCTTCGTAAAACCCCCCACAATCGGCAAAAAGCGTTGCCGGCATAAGCATGGCCGCACCGGTAATGGCTTGCCAAGAACGAGCCTTGTGCACGAGGGGTGAATTTTTAGAAAGAAGGTGATAGCAGTACATGAGCTCCAATATGGGGCTAAAACATATGCCAGCATGTTGTACCTTATCACCAGGATAGAGCAAGAGCGGCCCCACCATGCCCAGTTGTGCCGAGCTTTGCATGTGTTGTAACAGCGGCGGCAAGCAGTTTTGTGTGAGAATTGTATCATTATTCAGGAAAAAGAGCAGGGGAGCGCTGGCTGCTTTGGCACCTATATTACACGCTTTGGCAAAACCCAAATTCTGTGGCATGATAAGGGCTTTGCCGTGCATACCAAAAAAACGTGCGAGCGTAGGGGTGAGTGCCTGTACGGTTTTATCGCTGGAACCATTGTCAATGACGAGTACTTCAATGTGTTGCAAAAGTTCATTATCAGTGGTAGATGCAATACTTTCAAGGCATTGTAGAGTTGTTTCCCATAGGTTCCAAGCAGGAATGATGATGGAAATTTGTGCCATTGTATTTTTTCCTCGCAAGCCGGCAACCAGATATCTGACTGCTTTTTACTATATTTAAAGTATGTTGTATGTTGACAGATGCTAGCATAAACTCATGCACATAAAGATATACTTGTAGGCTAAAAAATCAAGTATTTTATAGGATTTCACAAAGAAAATTTTGGAGAATAGCCCTATGTCTGAAGACAGGTTAAAGATAATTTTCATAAACTATGGCGTGTATGCTGGTTGTAGCGGTGTGCATATACACTTTCTTGCTAATACTTTAGTGGCGATGGGACATGAGTGTTCTGTTTTTTTGTATCGTACTGACGGAAGCGATGACTATTTCGGCGAGACAAATTATCCGATTTATTCCTTTCGAGACATTTCCACGCTTCCCATTGAGCATTTTGAAAACGCCATAATACACGTGTGGACAACTCGAGAGCTTGCCAGAATTCCAACTGCCATGCTACGTCAGCGTATAAAACTTCCTTATCTTGTACATCTTGAAGATAATGAAATCTTGATTAGCGGTAAAGAACTGGGCGTATACACTTTAGAAGAGCAAAAAGCCTTGGTAAAAGAACAGCCTGAACTCTTAGAAAAGCTCGCATGCACCAATCCTTTATTTTTTGAGTCCTTCATGCGTGCCTCCTCCGGTGTGACGTGTATTATTAAAAAATTGGAAGAATTTGTGCCGGAAGGTGTCCCTCGTATGACCTTTTGGCCTGCGTGCGAAGATGTCTTTTTTCAGCTTTCACGCCAGCGCAATTTGAAACTGCGTAAGTCTTGTGATATTGATGAAGAAACCTTTGTCTTGGTGTATCCAGGTGCAATTCATGAGTTTAATGGTGTGTACTTTGTTGCGCTACTGCGTGCGGTTGAGCAGTTGAGTGCAGAAGGTTTTTCTTTGCGCATTATTCGTTGTGGCATTGAAGATTATTTTTATGATGACGAATTGTTAGAGCTTTACGGCAAGCATGTGGTTTTCATGGGGAATGTAAAGGCTTCTGAGCTGCCGCAACTTATTGCTTTTGCGGATATTTTGGTGCAACCGGGTGCACCAAGAAGCTTTGATGATTACCGTTTTCCTTCCAAAGCACCTTACTTTCTCGCCAGTGGACGACCGGTTATTTTACCTCAGACCAATGTGGCGGAAAAGTTGCAACATGGAAGGGATTGCTTTTTGCTTAAAAAAGGTGATGCTGACGAAATTGCAAAATATTTGCGGATGCTTATGACGCATCCAGAGTTGGCAGAGAGTATTGGCGCTCAAGGAAGAGCTACAGCCAGAGCCCTCTTTAGTTGGGAAAAGGCAGCACAGTCACTTATACCTTTTTATAAGAACGCCCTGCTCAATCATAAAACTTAATAACGTTTTTTGCGTGTGAAGGCTACGCACAGCAAAGAAAATATTTTAGTTAATATGTTGAAAATACATAATAAGAAAAAATAGTAAAATAATATTAAAAAAACTTGTTGACAGTGGGGTGTGTTTAGGGCAGATTGCCTTTCCGCCAAACG
>CAYJHS010000117.1:0-7870 GCA_964369815.1 uncultured Desulfovibrionaceae bacterium | reverse complement strand
CAAAATAGTTGCACTTCTTCACGAGGAGTTTCAAGAAGATTTCGCCAATGATTATTCAATGAAATCATACACCACACCATTGCATAGATTATTCTTTATCGTCTTTTGACTCCATACTCAAACTTGGGGCAAAGTTCAAAGCATTTTTTAAAGTTTCATCCCGTAGGTGGGCATAGCGTTGAGTCATTTCTGGTGAGGTATGCGTGAGGAGTTTTTGGATAACATGCAATTCTACTTTGCCACTGGAGGCAAGGGAGCTAGCAAAATGATGGCGCAAGCCGTGTACAGGTCTGAAATCTGCTGGAAGGTTGGCATTACGTTTGATACGTTCTGCCAATTTGCGTATGTCCTGCCTTTTGCCGCCGGTACGGGGAGAGGGGAAGACATATGAACTTTTAGTGCGTTCCACATTTTGCAAAATAAGCAAAGCGTCGGCACTTAAAGGGAGTTGCTTTGTTTTGCCACTTTTGGCCTTGGTGCCTTGTAAGGTGATAATACCGCGGTCAAAGTCTATATCATTCCACTCAAGCGCAAGTATAGCCCCTTTACGCATTCCGGTCACCAGCGCAAAGCGCAAGATATTGGCACCCACTTGGTCATAGTCGGTATTGAGGGCTTCAACATAACGAACATATTCGGCATCACTGAGGTGCTCAGTGGTTTCGTTATCCACCACCGGCATATTAAATTTGAGTCTAGGTACGGGGCACAGCTCTTGATTTTCGGCAAAGACTAAAAGGCGGCGTAAAAGTGCCAGCACATGCTTTTGTGTTTGCGGACGTAAAAGCTTGCCGGTGCGCTCGCCGATGGTATGCGCTAAACGCTCTGTGAGGGCGTCTAATTCGCTTTTGCCTATCTCCATGGGCTCTTTGTCATACAGCGCCGTTAAATGCTTCATGGAAGGTTTATCGGCCCGCATAATTTGCCGAGTGGCATGAGCCTTGGCGTACCGTTCCCATATCTCCCATAAGGTCATGCGATTTTGTTCTGCTTCCAAAAGAGCTTGCTCTTGCGCGCGTTGTTCTTGTTGAGCGGCACGTTTAATAGTATTGGGAAGCTCTTTACCTGCTATACGGTCTGAGCGAATAAGGTTTGCTTTGGCGGCGGTCATACCCTGTGATGCCTTGCCCACAGGCTCAAATATTTGTTTTGTTTCTCTGCCGCCTTGACGGTAGCGGATATAAAATATTTTATCTGTACCGGTTTCACGAAAGGTTACGCCCGCATACTTTGTACCTTGTTGTTTGCTAGCCATACACTACCTCGCTTGTTTTTTATCACACAAAACGTGTCTTTATCACACCATTATCACACATTTATAATTAACTTCTTGAATATAAAAGTTTTTATTGACTTTATGTGTGTTGTGTAGCCTTGTGATATTTGTTGGTGTGATATGTAAAACATATGCTTCATATACTATTGATTTTATTAATGTGTGTATTTTAATCTTTATCACACCATTTATCACACGCAAGATAGAAATAGGCAGAAAACGAAAGAAAAGCAATGAGTTTTTTACTCATTGCTTTTCGTTATTTCGCTAGATTTTAGCGTATATTACTGTGTATTTACAGCATACTATATGGTGCGCTCGGCAGGAATCGAACCTGCGGCCTACCGCTTAGGAGGCGGTCGCTCTATCCAACTGAGCTACGAGCGCATGAGAAGGTTATGGGTAAGTTTGTAAGTGTGCTTGCAATCTATTAAAGAAAAAAGGATATACAGGCAACAAAAAAATGCTGTAGGCTGTATCATTCATTTTTTTGGTTTTAGTATATTGTTTTACATAGAAAAAAGATTCATGGCGGTGATTTTTATTATTTTATTTGGTGCGTATAAAAAGTTTTAACGGATGTGTATTTTGTTTTGTATTAAAAATACTTTTGAGTGCTTTTTATTTTTATAAATATTTGTAGTATGTTAAGCTGAAAAAAAATATTACTATTATTTTGCTTTTTGTAGCCTTAAGGAGTAGTATGCTACGCAAGCAAGGGCTGGTGCTTACAGTGCTTGAACTTTTTTATTTAAGAATTATGCATTATTAGTGTGTAGTTTGTCATAACAGGCTTTCAGGAGGATAGTATGGCCATAGTAGAAAACCCAGAGAAAAATTTAGCTTTTGATCTTGTTCGTATAACAGAATCAGCAGCGCTTGCGTCTGCTCGCTGGCTTGGCCGTGGCGATAAGGAAGCTGGTGATAAAGCTGCGGTGGATGCCATGCGCATCACTTTTGGTTCACTTAATGTTCAGGGTACTATCATTATTGGTGAAGGCGAAAAGGATAATGCGCCCATGCTGTATAATGGTGAAGAAGTAGGCGCGGGTAGTGGGCCAAAGCTGGATGTGGCTGTAGATCCTGTAGAAGGCACAAATTTGCTTGCTTATGGGCGCCCCAATGCGATTTCGGTGGTTGGTGTTGCACCTGCCGGTAGCATGTACTGTCCTGGACCAAGCTATTATATGCAAAAACTTGTGGTGCCGCATGAGGCACGTAATGTAGTGGATATTGATGCTCCCGTGGGTGTGAATTTGCAAAATATTGCCAAAAGTCTTGGTAAAAAGGTACAAGACTTAGTAGTTTTTGTGCTGGATAAAGAAAGACATATAGACCTTATTAAACAGGTGCGTAGCGTTGGCGCTCGTATTCAGTTGCATAGAGATGGCGACGTCACAGGCGCTCTCATGGCCGTAGATCCACGCTCTGAAGTGGACGTTATGATGGGCACTGGTGGTACCCCTGAGGGCGTGCTTTCTGCATGTGCCATTAAGGGACTTGGTGGCGAAATATTTGCACGGTTAGACCCGCAATCTTATGTGGAAAAGGAAGCACTCGCCGACGCCGGCATTGATATTCGTGAAGTACTTACGGTAAATGAGCTTATTCGTGCTGACGATTGCTTTTTTGCTGCTACCGGTATTTCCGGAGGTTCTTTTTTGAAGGGTGTGAAATTTTATGGCAATAATGCCATTACGCACTCTATAATTATTCGTGGTAAATCGGGTACCTTGCGCTATATTGAGTCTTTCCATAATATTCAGCAACTTAATACCTTTAGTGCTGTGCAGTATTAAAGTATTAAGGGCGCTTACTTGGCATTATACTAGAGCGCTATTATAGACCTGTGAAGGAAGTTTTATGCAATTAAAGTTTTTGTGGAAATTCCATATTTTGGCATGTGTCATTTGTGTTTTTTGTTTAGCTATATCAAACACGGTGCTAGCGCAAAATGTGTATGAAAAACAAAGCCCTATAACAGATAAAGAACTGACTTCCTTTATCCAGATTTTGCCACAATTTCGGGCGTGGGCTATTGCGCAAAAAGAGCAAGCCCATCCGGAAGTAGTGCAAGGCAAGGCTGACTTTGTATACTCAGATGCTGCAAAAAAATGGGTACAGGCGCACAACTGGGATCCGCGACGTTTTTTTTCTGTTATGGGTAAAGCCGCTGCTGGCATTTACATCATATCTGAAGGCGGGGCGCAGGCTAAGCGCTCAAGCGACATGCCAAATATAAGCCAAGGAGAGTTGAATTTGATACAAAAATACTTAACACAACTTTTGGAAGCTGGCAAAGGCACGGCGCCCATGAAACAGTAATTGACCATGTCGTCTTTATATAACAAAGCTTTACGCCCGGCTATTTTTTTAGACAGAGACGGAACTTTGAATGAAGACACAGGCTATGTGCATAAGTGCGAAGATTGGCGATGGCTTGAGGATGTTCCAAAAGCTCTCGCCATTTTTGCGCAATGCGGTTATTTGCTCGTGGTGGTGACTAACCAATCGGGTATTTGTAGGGGCTTTTATGACGCAGAAACCATGAAAAAACTTCATGATTTTGTTAATGCAGATTTAGCTCAAAAAACGTCATGCCGCATAGACGCATTTTATTACTGTCCACATCATCCTGAAATTACAGGGGTTTGTCGGTGCCGTAAGCCTCTACCAGGTTTACTCCATGCGGCTACACACGAGCTTGGTATTAACCTTGCAAATTCATGGATGATAGGCGATAGGATGCGAGATGTACAAGCAGGCCTGAGTGCTGGGTGTCGGGCTGTGCTTTTAACATCCGAGGCACCACTTGGTGAAAGATTACAAACTCAAAAGGTAGTTTATGCGCAGAATTTGCTACAAGCAGCACATGTTATCTGCGATAATCACTCACGATAAAATCAAAACACTATGCGTATACTCACTTCTATTCTTTGTATCATTGCAATATTTTTAGGTCTTTTTTTGTTCAAAGACTATAGCCCAGAAATTTTGGGAGATGCTAAGGGGTCTGCGCCCAATGTGCATGAACCTCCTGTGCGGCGTGTGCCGCAAGCAAAAGCAGAGCAAGAGGAACAGGAACTTCGGCCTGCGCACCAGTATGGCCTTGTGCGTAGGGTGAATGTAAGTGGTCAAAAGGTAGTGGCACTAACCTTTGATTTTTGTGAATTGGCAACAAAAACCACAGGATATAATGTGGAGCTTGTGCAATATTTGCAAAATAATAATATTCACGCCACGATGTTCTTGGGGGGAAAGTGGCTGCGCACCCATGCACATCGCGGTCATGAACTTTTGAAAAGTGACTTGTTTGAAATTGGTAATCATGCGTGGTCACATGGAAACTTTGCTCTCTTGGATGCTCAGGGTATGCAGGAGCAAGTGGATTGGATGCAGGCGCAATATGAGCTGGAAAGAGAAGCCTTACAAAATTCGCATCCAGCCTTGGCAAAACCCTTACAACTTACACTTTTTCGTTTTCCCTATGGACGCTCTTCGCCCCAAGCATTGCAATTTTTGTTCGAACGGGGGCTTCACGTCATCCAGTGGGATGTTGTTGGGGAAATATCTAGTGATAATAGTACACTAGAGGTGTTAGAAGAAGTTTTCAATTCTGTGCGTCCGGGGTCTATTTTGCTTTTTCATGGCAATAGAGTACCCAAAGGCACAGAAGAACTGGTACCCCGTCTCATAGAAAAATTGCAAGCGGAAGGATATCGTTTTGTGACTGTAAGTACGCTACTTGCTATGGGTGAGGCGGAAATCGTGGATGATGGTTATTTTTTTGTGCCCGGTGATAATCATGGGGTTGATGCTCGTTTTGGCACTGATGGTACCGGTGCAGTAGAGCAGAAATAATAATTTGTTGCTTTTATAAGATATGAAAATATTATTTTTTAAATATAAGAGGTGAAGAATGAGTGACGATATTTCTAAAGAAACAATGGAAAGTGGCGGTGATTTTATACGCACACGTATTATGGCTGACAATGCTTCGGGACGTTTTGACAAGCGAGTGCATACTCGCTTTCCTCCCGAACCCAATGGGTATTTACACCTTGGGCATGCTAAATCTATTTTCTTAAACTATGGCATCGCCACAGATTTTCAAGGTCAATTTAATTTGCGTTTTGACGATACCAATCCCACCAAGGAAGAAACCGAATATGTGGATTCCATACGTGAAGACGTGCGCTGGCTGGGTGGTGATTGGCAGGATCGAGAGTTCTTTGCTTCTGATTATTTTGAGCAATTATACGCCTTTGCCGAACAACTTATTGAAGCCGGCAAAGCCTATGTGGACTCTTGCACCGCCGAAGAAATTCGTGAAATGCGTGGAAATTTTTCTGTTCCAGTGCAAAATAGTCCTTACAGGGAGCGTAGCATTTCGGAAAATTTAGATTTATTCCGTCGTATGCGAGCGGGAGAATTTGCCGAGGGTGCTCATGTGCTTAGGGCAAAAATAGACATGAGGGCTGCCAATTTTGTTATGCGTGACCCTACACTCTATCGCATTCGCCACGAGCATCACCATCGCACAGGGGATGCGTGGTGCATCTATCCTATGTACGATTTCACACACTGCATTTCTGATTCCTTGGAGCGTATTACTCATTCCTTATGCTCATTAGAGTTTGAAAATAATCGAGAACTTTACGATTGGGTATTGGAAAATTTACAAATATATCGCCCACAACAAATTGAATTTGCGCGTTTACAAATGGCTTATACCGTACTTTCCAAGCGCAAACTCATTCAATTGGTGCAAGAGGGACACGTGACCGGTTGGGATGACCCACGTATGCCCACCATCAGCGGTTTGCGCCGTCGAGGTGTACCGGCTGAGGCACTCAAAGATTTTTGTGCTCGCATTGGAGTGGCTCGTGCCGATTCAGTGGTGGATTATTCACTTTTTGAGTTTTGCCAAAGGGAATATTTAAATGCTCACACTCCTCGAGTTATGGCGGTACTTGACCCCATCAAGGTAGTTATTACAAATTATCCCGACAATCCTGCTGAAATGCCACAAGACTTGGATATGCCTTATCACCCCGAGGACGCGTCGTATGGGTCTCGCAGCATGCCCTTCACCAAAGAGCTGTACATTGAAAGAGATGATTTTCGCTTGGATCCACCTAAGAAGTTTCATCGTTTGTATGTAGGTAATGAAGTGCGCTTGCGTTATGCTTATTATATAACCTGTCAAGAGGCTATTTGTGACGCTGATGGGCGTGTAACGGAGCTGCGTTGCACTTATGATCCTGAGAGCCGTGGGGGTAAAAGTGAAGATGGGCGCAAGGTGCGAGGTACCATCCATTGGGTATCTGCAACGCACGCCGCACCGCTCGAAGTTCGCTTGTATGAGCAACTTTTTAGTGTGGAAAATCCACAAGCCGTAGAAGAAGGGCAGAGCTTTTTAGATCACCTGAATCCCAACTCCTTGCAAGTGGTGACGGCGCAGTGTGAACCAGCCATGCGTAGCTTTAAAGTGGGCGATAGGGTGCAATTTGAAAGGCTTGCTTATTTTTGTGTAGATAAAGATAGTAAGGACGATGCACCGGTCTTTAATCGTATTGTCACCTTGAAAGATAGCTGGGCAAAAATTGAGAAAAAAGCGTAAAAAATAGTAGTCGTTGTGGGAGAGGGGGAGCCCTTTTGCTAGCACCAAAAAGTGTTGCTCTTCCCCATATACTCTCCCAAAATGTGCCTAATGAGCGTATGTATCTACAGTCTATTTGATAGTATAAAATTATAAATCTCTTTTATTTATTATGTAAATATAAAAGGAAGTACGTTTTTTGCCGCTTGAGAGTATGCTTGCGGGGTAGATTTTATATGTGGACACCTTTGTGAGTAGTGCTATTACAGGAGTGATTAATTTACCGAATGATTCTGAAAATCAATGATAATGATATAATTTTTTCTGTCTTGTCAGTATACATAGGCAGTAGTTTGTTGGGGTTTTCTAATGAAGGGTAAGATGGCTAGCATTAAACAACGAGCAATTTCTCAGCTAAAATCAGAATGTTATTGTTTCACCAACGTTGCATTGTAAAATACAACTTTGCTATCTATGAGCATTGTAAAATGCCTCTAGGTTATAAATTGGGATTACAAGAATGTGTATATATAAATACAAAGGATTCCCTCAAATCCTCGTTAGCTTCTTGAAGTTCTACGGGGATAGCCGTATGCCTCCAGTTTTTTCTGAATAACCTATGAAAAGTGATGGAAAGGGTTTAATGAAAAATAAAAATCTACTGTTAGGGCTTATACTTATAGATTTTTTAGCCTTTAAACTATCATTGTAGTGTGTAATGCTAATTTTTTAACAGTGATTTGTGGTAACAGTATATAATCTTTCACAAAGCGATTTATATGGAAAGCCTGCTCTAAAGCTAATTATTTTCTGTTGACAGGAGTAAACAATTAGTCTAGAACTCTTCTTCGTCGGGATGTAGCGCAGCCTGGGAGCGCACTTGAATGGGGTTCAAGGGGTCGGAGGTTCAAATCCTCTCATCCCGACCAGAAATTACAGGGGTTTATGATTAAAAGTCATAAACCCCTTTTCTGTTTGTGAATCTTTTGCCC
>CAYJHS010000116.1:0-8069 GCA_964369815.1 uncultured Desulfovibrionaceae bacterium | reverse complement strand
CTTAAAATCGGACATATCAAATACCCCTCTTTCCTTTTCGACACCAAGCTGACTTTCCTTTTCTGATTTATCTTGAGATGCCAACTGTGATTGAATTTGCGTAGCCATGAGTTCACGCAATTGACGCATTTCTTGTATTTGTAATGCAGCAAGTTGATTTCCTGCCATGAGGGCTTGCTGTTGTCCCTCCGGAGTGCTCAGTAGTTCGTTGACATAATTTTGAAACTCTCCTGCATCCTTTTGCAACTCTTCAAGTTGTGACCCGGAAAGTTGAAATGTGGCTTGTGTTGCCTCATCCACTCGGGCAGCCCATTTATCCCACTCTTGCGCCAAGACCTTATTGTGTTCGGAAACCATTGCAGGAGCAGTGGAAGTTAGACCTTTTAATCCGTCTTGTGATAGGTATAAGGCATCATGTACTTGCCCAAGGGCAGAAATGTCTCCACGCAATGTGGTGAGCTGTTGCGCCGCTTGTGCAATTTTCTGAAAATCGGAAGTGACTTTATCAATAAGTCGTTGTGGTAGTTGAATAGTGTTCTGTATCATATTGGCATATTGCTCAATATTTTGCTGTACCATTTGTATTTGCTGCATGGTTTGCGTGACATATTCATCATAAGCCTTGACCATGTTGTGTAATTGTTCAAGATTGGTTACTCTATCAAGGGCTTGCGTAAATTTATCGCTACAATTCGTGCAATATATCCAATCAACAGCAAAAGCATTGACACTAAGCGATAAGACAATCAGTAGTGTGAATAAAACTTTCTTCATTGTATTTCCTCTTTTGTTTTATGCAGTTTCATATTCCCAGTGACTTTGCCAATCTTTCGGATACAAGCTTTTAAGTTCACTTATACGAGCAATGCTTCCTTTGTCGGATGCTCCCACATAGGCCAGTTCATACTTGCTTAAATTGAGCTGAAATTTACAAGAAGCTTGCGGTTGCACAATGTAATATTCTCGTTTCATTTGCATTTTTGAGATAATATCTACTTGTCGTGTGTTGAGTCCCATATCTTGATACAGCACTCTTTGGTCTTCTTGGTAGGCAGACTGGTTCGCCAAAAAAACCTTAGTGGGGCAAGACTCCACAAGCACATCTAAAATTCCCGAACGCTTGGCATCGGAAAGGCTTTGTGTAGCCATAACCACCATGCAATTGGCTTTGCGTAATACCTTGAGCCACTCACGAATTTTTGCCCGAAAAAGCTCATGCCCCAACATGACCCAAGCCTCATCAAGCAAAAGCATAGCCGGTTGCCCTTTGAGAGCCTTTTGCACCCGATGAAAAAGATAGGTCAGTACAGGAATAAGATTTTTATCCCCTTGGTTCATGATTTCTTCCATTTCAAACACCATAAAGCGAGACATGCCAAGGTTATCTTCTCGTGCATCTAGCAGGTAGCCGGCTGCCCCTTGGCTTGTGTAGTGGATAAGAGCTTCTTTAACTTGCACGTCACCGACTATGTGATAAAAGTCAGTTAACGAACGTAAATGCCTTGGTTGTTCGCATAACAACATAAGAGCTTTATGAATGGCATCTTGATGATGCGGCATCATGGGTACTCCTTGCAGTTCAACTAAGGACGCAATCCACTCAGCAGCAAAAGCCATTTCCGAAGCATCGGCATCTATATTTTGTAATGGTGCAAAAGAAAGGTCTTTGGCTTCACCGATGGTGTAATGGCTACCCTCTGCGCCTTGGCACAGTGGGTATAAAGACATACCTTTATCAAAGGCAAAAATAGTGGCATTGGGATAGCCCATAAATTGTGCCGCCACGGTGGCAAGAAAAGTAGACTTTCCTGCTCCCGTAGGGCCAAAAATAAGTGTATGACCAACATCACCCACATGAAAATTAAGCCACACAGGTGTAGAGCCATCACGGGTAACTACCATAAGAGGTCGTGAATTTTCGGGATACAAAGGGCATGGATTAACAGGACTGCCTGTCCATACCGATGATAAAGGAAGTAAGTCAGCCAAGTTCAGCGTTGTGACCAATGGTCTACGCACATTGGCATAGCTTACACCCGGCAAAGAACCAAGCCATGCTTCCAAGGCATTGATAGTTTCTATACGACAGCCAAAACCGAGGGTTTGAATGGAACGGCGCAATTCTCGTATTTGACTTTCCAATTTCTCCATATCTTCATGCATAACAATGATACATGAAGATATATATCCTGCGCCGATGTAACCGCCCATGACATCCGCTTTAACTTCTTCTGCATCTTCACGCATGGAAAGAGCATCTCTGTTGGCACGAGCGTTCACATTGCCAAAATACTGGTCTAAAAAACTGTATATTTGTTGATTCCACCCTTTTACAAAGGTGTTTATTTCTTTTTGTGCGTCATATTGGTCAAGGCAAATGTAACGAGTACTGTAACGAAAAGGAAAGTGTAAACTGTCCAAAGCCGACAGCATGGCAGGATATGACTCTTGCGGCAAACCGTCTATGGAAAGCACCATAATATGCTTACGCCCAAGTTTGGGAATAAGCCCTCCCACAAGGTCTTCACTTCCCAAAAGTGCATCGGCATACATGGGCACAGACGGTACACGCATAGGCTGAAATTCGCCTGTAATCGCTTCTTGCAAAGCTGATAAAAGTTCAGACTCCATGCCGCCGTCAGTTGTTTCATACTCCGTTAAACGCTCAAGGGTCATTACCGCCGAAAGCGCATCTTCAATTTCTAAAATAGTCGTTTGAAAAAAATGAAGATGCTTATGTAACCCATCTTTACTTTGTATGCCTTGAGCTTTTCCTGCCAATTTTGTGGCGGTATAATTAGGTTTATATGTTAGTGCAATGCGTGTCAGAGTTTTAAAGCACACGTCTTGCCCATAAAAATTACGCCTTGCATCGTCCATGTTTTGCGTGACTCTATCTTGGAAATATCCTTGTTCTTTGGCAGGATAGGCTTTTTCCGTACTGCGAATGGAGTCCACATGAAGCATCCAACCTGTGCCAAGTAAGCGTATGGCATGATTAAACTGCGCCGAAACATACGCCAGTTCATCATCGGTGGAAGAAAACGTATCTAGGCCACGAGCAAAAAACATGGCCAAGAAAGAACCGTCTTTTTGGAGCATAACACCTTCGGCAACAAGAGCAGCATACGGCAATAAATCCGGCAATCCTTTTGCTTTAGAGCGATAGTCAGCTAAGCTTAGCATTTGAATCCCCCTAAAGGTCGCCAACGTGATGACTTGGAATTGTAGAAAATTTGTTGCTTCACATGACGCATCCAGACTTTGCTCATCATGGGGTCAGCCTTTGCCATACGTCGCAGTACAAATATGGCGCAAATCCAAAATAGACTTGCTGTGCAAGCGGCAATGAGTGTCATGCCGCCCACACCAACCAATATAGCAATAAGCGCACTAGACATTGCAAGTTCACGTTCCGCTCCCAAAACAAAATTATGTCTGTGTAAGGACTGATGGAGTGTAATGGTGCGTGGCATAATTAAATAACCGCCCCGGAAAATGTGAACACGGAAGTTACAATATTACTTGCAAAAGCAATAAAGCTAATGCCAAACACAACACCGAGAAGTAGCTTAAAACCACCTGAAATATCATCCTTATTCATAATAAAAATCATACCGCATATGCCCATGGCTGTGATGGAAATCCACTTACCGGCATCACCCGTAATGGTATTCACTACTTTTTCAAGTGGGCTTGAAAATTCAGTAATACCACCGGAAGCAAAGGCTTCTGGAGTAAAAATCATTGAAAAAGCTAAGGCCAAAAAACATATTTTACGCAAAGTCATATAAATTCTCCGTTTCATAATTTTCAGTTTGAGTGTTAAAGGTATTTACCTTGATGATTTTTGACAAAATCCTTTTATTTTCCGTGTTTTTTGTCATGTACAAAACTAAATCTATTGCCCTCCCTATGAGTTTATGTTTTGCGCCAAGCCCTGCTTCTTCCACCAACTCCTCAAGCCGTGGTAGGGCTTCGGCCGCACTATCGGCGTGAAACGTACCTATGCCTCCCGGATGTCCCGTATTCCAAAGCTTCAAAAGCTCCAGAGCCGCCGCATCACGCACTTCACCAACCAAAATTCGCTTGGGCGCATAGCGCATACAAATTTTGGCAAGACGGCGCATACTGACATTGCTAGGGTCATGTTCATTTCCCGAAGTTTCACGAGAATAGAGAAAGACCACATTTTCACTGGTGCATTGTAATTCCGGAGTATCTTGCAGAATAATGAGGCGGTCAGCTGGGCACAGCGTGGCCACGCGCTGAATAATGGCATTGACGAAAGTTGTTTTACCCGAAGAAGTGCCGCCAACCACCACAATGTTTTTGTATGAAGTGACAGCTTTTTCAATGATATGTATGGCTTTTTGACTTAAGACACCTTGTGTCAGATAATCTTCCAAGGTAAACACCCTAGACGCCTTTTTACGAATGCAAAAAGACGCTCCCGGCCCTACAATGGGAGGATATACTCCTGCAAAACGAGAGCCTTCCAAGGGAAATTCACCGTGGTCAACCACTGGTGTTTTGTCGGAAACTACCATTTCTTGTGCCGAAGCAACCAAGGAAAGAATGAGTTTACCTTGCGGAACATCTATTGTGCCGACACATTCTTGGTCACAGCCAAAACGCTCAATCCAGAGTCTACCGTCCGGGTTGAGCATAATTTCAATCACTTCGGGATTATCCAAGGCATTACGCATAAGAGCACCGCAATTATGCCGTAAATTCTCAAGCAAACGAGTGTCACATGTATTTCTCATGGGCGCACCCACTGCAAAACTATGAGTGTACCTATAAAAAGCACAGCAGAAACTACATTGATGAGCATGGAATAGGTCAAAACTACTTTGAGCTTTGTCATTTCTGCTTTGTGTGCGTCAAAAAGCTTGCCGATACCGTCTTGGGAAGCAAGTGAGAGAGCTTGTGCGAGGCCATTTACCGAGCCTTGTACTTTCTCCACATAATCGGAGGTACACTCTCCAAGCATGGCTGTTAAGGCTTGCTTATGCTTTTTGTGCAATTCCTCCTGTTCATGCATACAGGCATTGAAGATAGTCACCGTCATAAGCAAAGGGTCATGCACGTCAGGTGGCTGCATGTTATGCTTTTCAGCAAGGAGCATACGCATTTCTTCAATTTTTAACCCAAAGCCATCGGGGATGGCATCTTCTTTCGGCACAGTTATTTCTTTGGAAGAAGGCGTTTCTTCGCTAGAAATATCTATGCTTATTTCTTCATTAAAAGCGTCATCTTGTGTCATGTTGCACCTATACGAAATTTGCTTTTTCAATGAGAGAAGTAAGCGTTTGCCAATATTGGCGTAATCTTGAACGCACCATAAGCGTACTCGAACCGTTAATCCCGGCATCAAAGCTCATACGTTTAGCAAATAAATCTTCAATATCTTTACCAATAGTGTTTCTATTGCCCATAGGAAGTTTTATGACACTATGGAATTGGTCTGCATGGTCAAGACACACTTGAAATTCTTCAAACTGCTTATTATCAAGGGAAATATCGCCAAAGAAAGGGTTGAGCCAGACAATGATGGGAGCTTTGGGGTAATCAAGTGCCACAACTTTCAAGCCCTTAACAGTATCAAGCATGGCTTGTCCGCCTGTAACCACAACATGAAAGAAAACCCTATGGCCTAATTCAGCAGTAAGTAGGTTATAAATATTATTTTCTTTCATGTAAGAACCAAGAGCCACAAAAGAAGATGCTCCATTATCAACGACAATATGTGTGCCATCCTCTGCATTTGCTATGCTCTCAATGATGGTATCAAAGGCGCGAGCATTGATATTATCGCCGTCCATGATGTTTATGGTTTGCACGTCAAACTCCTTAAACCCTGCCAGAGTAGAATTCACGGGGTCGGTATCAAGTGCAAACACTTGTTTTTCAAAGTGCTTTAAGAATTGATACAAGATAGAAGCAAGCATGGACTTACCCACGCCACCTTTCCCTTGTTGAATGAAATGTACTGTTGCCACTAACTATGCTCCTTAAAGTAAATTTTTTAGATTATTGTCATTCATCACTGTATTTACAGATGATTTATTGCTGTCGGCTTCAATAATGCCGGTATGCCTTGTGAAGATTTCCTTTTTGAGTAAGGCTTCCTTTTGTCTATTATGGGCATCTTGTTTTAGTCGGCTTTCATTACTTCGAGGCCTAAATTTCGTGCGCAAAGCAGCTTCTCCCGAAGATAAGCGTCTGAATTGAAAGTACGACATGGTAATTTTTTCTTCTTGAATTAAAATAGTATGGACACCTTTAATGGTTTCTCCTGTTTCAAAAAGCTCTTCGATATACTCTCTGTTTGCATTAAATTGGACTCTGGCTTTTCCGGGTGCTAATGCCGCCATTATATGCCTCCATTTCATAATACTTTGGAATTATGTTGTTTATATCCATGAAGCCAATTCAAAAAATGAATGCCTTGTGTGTTTTGCGGAACATCTTGTGCGCTTGGTGCTAAACCTTTGTTATATAAAAATGTCCAAAGGCCAAAGGATGCACCACTTACGCCTTGCTGAAACTTTTCTGCAATAATTTCATACAGAGGACGCAAAAGTATGTTTTTTTGTATTTCTTCTTGACTTCTTTCTTGTTCAATTTGTGCAAGATGCTTATGAAGTTCCGTTAGCTCTTCCTGTTTTTTGCTGTCTTGAGATACATCGTGGGACTTACTTGGAATCATGGCTTCAATGTCGTCTGTCCAGCGTTTTCCACGCAAAAAATTCACAGCCATAGGCACATAACGCCCATAGTCTTTTTGCCATTGATGGCTTTGCCGTATCTTTGCCAAAAAGTCCTTTAAGATGCCTAAAGAGGGTAAGACTCCATATCTTGCAAGCTTGAACCACATGGAACGAGCAATCTCCTTGCCTTCTTTTTTGGGGTAAAAAGCAAAGAACTCTTCAAAATCTTTATTCATCAAAGAAAAATCCCCCCTCCGTCGTTGTACAAAAGCACGAGAGGAGGTTTCTGTAGCTTGTGAGGAATTCAAAGACTCAGGGGGGGTAAGGGGGGTATTTGTATTATTTTCTATAAGATTATATTTGTAGTCAGATTTTGACCGGGGGGTAGCCAAATTTTGACTACATGGACGTGAGGGTACTTCGTTCTGTACCTTGCCAAAATCAGCCTGCAAAAGTGGCTGTAAAATATGATACAAGCATGAACGCATTTGATGCGACCCCATAGCAATATACTTGCACTGTATAAGTTGCTTAATATAGGTCTTCACAGTAGACACAGAGCAATCAAGCGACTTTGCCAAAGTGCTATGCGATGGCCAACAATGGTCTTTGTCGCCTGCAAAATTGCACATCACAGCAAAAAGCATTTTTGCTCCAAGGCACAAGCGTGCATCTTTAAAAATAAAATCCGGCATAATAAACCCACGAAGATTTCCTTTTGGTATAAATGTCTGCATAGCTTTCTCCAAAGCCTCATCCCATGGACAAAAGACAAAAATATACAGACTCAACTGTTGACAGCGAGAACCCTGTTGGGTTAGTGTCAACTCAACAAATTCGTGATTGTGGAGTTACACTCTGCAGAGAAGCCTTTTAAGTTACCGCTTAAAAGGCTTTTTGCCTTTCTTGCGGCTTTACGTTTTCCTCAGTAAAAATCCTTCTAGAAAAATATGAGGTTGTTGTTGAGTGGCTGACTCATCAGGTTGTGACCACCACGCCACAACGACACCAAAAGTACCCACAAGAGCACTCTTGAGGTTTCGTTTTTTTGCATCCTTAATTGTTGCTTGGGGAAAAGAATGTGAGAAGTTTTGAAAATAAAAAAAGCTGTTCTCTACCTGCGCACAGGGCGCAAGTAGAGAACAGCTTTTTTGTATAAAGAAAATTTTATAAAAATATTTTAAAGTTTCCCCAAATTTGGGGATATTTTGGGGACAAAGGCTATTTTGTGCAAAACGAAAAAAGCTTACAAGAAAAGATTTTTTCTTGTAAGCTTTTAATTTTATATCACTTGTTAATGGTGCCGCGGGACAGAATTGAACTGCCGACACGAGGATTTTCAGTCCTCAACAT
>CAYJHS010000115.1:0-8159 GCA_964369815.1 uncultured Desulfovibrionaceae bacterium | reverse complement strand
TCATGGCTGCTTGGTAGCGCACATTAACTTCTGGGTCTTTAAGCAAGGCTTCGCACAGCGGTTGTACAGCAAGTTTACTCTTGGTGTGACCTAAAATGTCTGACATAAAGATGCGTAGATCTGGATCTTGGTCTCGCAAGTAAGGCTGTAAGGCGGCAATGTCATCGCAGCTGATTTCTCGTAAAATATCCATGGCCACATTGCGCAAAGAGGAGTCCTCACTTTGCAATAATGGGAGCATTTTTTGGATGGTTTGAGGACCACGAATTTTGCGTAAGGCATATTCTGCTGCTTCCTGGACACCCACATTGCGGCTTTGAATATGCTCGCTTAGATAAGGAATGGCCTCAGTAAGCCCCGCATCGCCAGCGGTAAAAGCGGCACTTCTGATGGTGTCACTGTCAGTACTTTGCAACTCTTGTAAGATTTGAGCACTATTTTCTGATAATGTCATGGGGATGTTCCTCTTTGCTAATTAGCCTTTTACTGCTTTAATAAGTGCATCGGCAATATTGTCAATGTCTAAAGTGTGGTCAGAAAGATTAGCGTCCACAATAGCTTTGGGCATGCCGTAGACAACGCATGATGCTTCATTTTGTGCCATAATATATCCACCCTTTTGCTTAAGAGCACGAATGCCTTCAAGTCCATCACTACCCATGCCCGTTAAAATGAGGCCAATGGCACGGCGGGGCATACATTCAGCCACCGAATGCATAAGCTCGGTAGCCGCAGGTTTATAAAGTGCCTCACGAGGCTCGTCGGTAATTAAAATTTCTGGTAGAGGGCCTTTCATGCGCAGGCGCATGTGTCTGCCGCCTGGGCAAATGTAGGCATGTCCACTTTTGGGTCTTTCGCCGCTTACCGCCTCTGTAACAGTAATTTTGCTTGTGCTATCAAGGCGTTTAGCAAATGGGCCAGTAAAAGCAGCCGGCATGTGCTGGGCAATGAGTATGGCTGCGGGAAAGTTTTCCGGTAGGGCAGAAAGCAATTTCTGTACAGCCGGCGGGCCCCCCGTAGAAACACCAATGGCAATAAGGTCACGAGCGCCCTTGCAAGGGGTGAAGGTGCCAGATCTTGCGGCCATAGCCCCCGCCCCTGCTGTGGCAAGGCTACTTTTGGCGGGAGTTTTTTTAGCACCAAAGCGCAGTTGCAAAAGAGCCTTCCGACGTGCGAGAAGCTTTACTTTTCTGGTAAGGTCTGGGGCAAACATTTCTTCGGTGCTTTGCGATTTTGGCATAAAATCAAGAGCACCAGCTTCCATGGCCTTGAGGGTGGTTTCTGCCCCTTCTTCTGTAAGAGAGCTGATCATTATGGTGGGAGTAGGCTTTACTTTCATAATTTCTTTTAAAGCCGTCAAACCATCCATACGAGGCATTTCCACATCAAGGGTAATGACATCAGGGTCAAGAGTCTTGAGCTTTTCAAGGGCGTCTTTGCCATTGCTGGCCATGCCGATAACTTCAATATCTTTGTCAGTATCAAGGATATGCTGTAAGGCTTTGCGCATGAAAAGTGAATCATCAACGATAAGTACCTTTACCACAAAAAACTCCCTTAATGATTATGGAAATTGTAAAAAAAGTTTGGGATTAAAACCCCTTTCCTTATTGACACTACCCTAGACTTAGTGCGTTGACAAGCTTAAAATAGCTCTATAAGCATATAGTTCGTTTTGCTTTAGTGGACATTTTTGTAGGGAGCAATATTCTGCTATCTTTTAGAAATCCAAACGAAATTGCACCATACCGCCATGGCTATTTTGCGTAGCACCGTAACTCCCATTATAATTTAGGCTCACAGAAAAGTTGTCTTTTTTCCATTCAATACCGGCTGTGGCTAAAACAGAGGTAATATCTTCAGTGCTTTGAGTGGTAAAGTCTTCTCCACTAAAGCGCAGATGAGATTCAAGCTTTGCCCCGCTAAAGTTATGACGCACACCAAGGCCTGCTGATATTTTTATTCTACCATTACTGTCATCTAAGGGGAAATAACCATTATAATGGAGCATAGCTGTGCCATAAAGGGCAGCATAGGTCGTTGCATCATAAAACATATTGTAAGCTGGGTCTTGCCAGAGAAGATCATAGCCTTGGCTGTAAATGTGCAGCCATGAAAGACCAATTTCTGGAATTATGGCATGATTTTCGTTAATTTTGAATATATAGCCAGTGGTGATGTCCGCAAAAATGGCACTGCTGGCATAGCTTGTGCTGGCTGAAAGGGAGCTTTCTTCGTGAAGAGATAGCTTTATGTCATTGTCATCAAAGGCGGCGGTGATATGGGCACGCACATACCATTCTGGGCTGAACATATAAGCCGCATGTACGCCCGCAGAAAAGGTAAGGCTGTCACTGTCTATATCCATATAATCGCCATACAATCGTGAGGAACTTAAGTCCAAGTGTACGCCTAAGGAAAATTTTTCCGTAAAATGGCGTGTGATGCCCCCAAAAAGCCCAATCGTATTGCCATGAAAATCACTCTCAGTATTGCTGACAGTATTGCCATGGGGAACTAAAAAGGCTGTCCATTGTGAGTTGTCACGGTCGTCAAAATCTGGCAAGAGTGAAGAGCCACCGCCAAGCTCTTTGTGCCCTTTTTCTATAAACAGAGCAGTGCGTAGTCTTTGCCCAAGCTTAGCAGACACATTGCTCATGCGGGCCTGCTTAGCTTGCAAAAGCTGACTGGCAAGTTGGTGGCCGGGGCTGGTGTCTTCGGAAATATTTTCTTCCAGAGAAACGGTTTGGTTATCAATACTGGTGCCGCTCAGTTGTGCGGTAAATAAAGGGGTTTCAGAGCTAACAGAGGCAATGGCACCAAGACTGCTGATGAAGGAACTTTGATATTCCACCATGTCTTTTACAGCGTATTCCTTCCCAAGAACAAAGCCTTGTTCTTTCGTGCCGGGGCGTAAAATAAGGGTGCTGTTGTCAAAGGTTATGGCGTCAAAGGAGCCACCCCCAAAGACCTTATGCTTGCTAAAATCTCGTAAAGTCGTAGCCCATGTGCCTACGGTATAGCTGTTGTTGCCGTAGACTTCATAGGATTTTTTACTTGTGCCTGTAGCGGTGACGTTAATGGTGCCAAAGTTATTGACCGTGCCATTGTCTTGCACAAGAAAACCATAAGCGGTGGCTTCTCCTTTGCTGGCATTGGCAGAAACAGTGATAATTGCGTTATCTTTGTTACCTATATCTGTGCCGGAAAGTCCCACTGCCAAAATATTGTCTCCACCGCTGGCAGTGACTTTTATAGTGCCGGCGTTTTGGGTTTTGGCAGCGTTGTTGCCCGTGTCTACGCCATAAGCCTCCACATAACCAAGGCCGTTGGCATTGATGGTCATGGTGCCGGTATTGATTAAAGTATGCAGTGATGAGGCACGAGCGCCCACATTAAAGCCTCTTGCAAAAACATATTCGGAGTTTTTATTTTGCGCTGTTACGGTCATGTTACCGCTGTTGGTCATGCTTAAGTTGCCTGACACTTGCGAGCGTACCTCGGCGTACATGCCTGAGGCTATGGTATCGTTATTGGTGGCTGTGGAAATGGAGCTTATGGTCATGGTGCCGGCATTACTCAATGTATGTGTTCCATATAAATCTACATACATGCCCACTGCTATATTATCGCCAAGGGCGCCTTGCGCTATGACTTTTAACGTGGCATTTTTATAATTATTGAAAGTAACAGAGCCATTGCCATCAGGAGAGCCTGCTATATCTACGCTTGCCATTAAACCATAGGATGCAGCACTGCCTTTAGAGTCAGTTTTTACATTGACGGTACCAGAATTGTTAAAAGTATGGTTTCCGTGACTACCCACAAACATACCATACGCTTTGCCTATGCTTTGCTCAAGGGCGGTGGCTTGCACATCAATGAGCCCTCCTTGAACATTTTGTAATAAATGATTGCCGATATTTGAGCTTAAAAAGGCGTCGTTACCTACAGTCACTCCTGTGGCATAGGCAGCACCACCCGTGGCATGCACCTTGACACTGCCACTGTTTTTCGCCAAGTGACCTTTTTGCATGTTTGAGTAAATATCAAGACCTGTGGCACGTGCAATATCGTCATTGCGTACTTTCAGTGTTAAATCTACACTACCGCTATTAATGATTTGATGACCATCTTTGGTGTCACCGCCTTTATAGGCGCGTATGCCTGTCAGAGTAACACCAATAAGGCTTTTGCTAAGGATATTAGCATTCATGGTTAAGGTGCCGGTGTTTGTTAGAATAAAAGCAGAATTGGTACTTTGGTCAAATTCCGCCGTGGCATCCATACCACGCACCGCATCAAAAGGGTTAAGGCCACTGACCACAATGTTTCCATTGTTGGTGACTTGTTGGCTTTTGGAGTCCCCTTGCATGGCTGGGCCGCCGGTGGTGTTGGCGATGGTCTTACCTGCCGGGTTTACAATGGAGGCAGCAGTTGCTTGGTTAACACCAAAGAGCATGCTAAGACAGAGGAGTAGGGGAAGGATGTATTTTGGAACAATAGTTAAATGAACCATAGCGGAAGCCTTATTGTAATAGGTGGTGTGCGCGAACCATAAATGTTTCTTTCAGTACATATATATGATATATGTCATCATTTTTTTTACTTTGTCAATGCTGTGTAAGTAGTACTTACAGTATTTGTGTAGAAAAAAATCACCTAAAGCGAAGACAAAGCTTGACAGTACCCACAAAAATAGTCTAAGCAATTCGTCCTTGGGAACACTTACGCCCTTTTGTGTATATGTGTTCTCGTAATTTCAATGGAGGATGATTATGCCTACAATTAATCAGCTTATCCGCAAAGAGCGGAAAGTGGTCGTAAAGCGTAAGAAAACCCCGGCTTTGCAGGCTTGCCCGCAACGTCGTGGCGTGTGCACACGCGTGTATACCACCACCCCTAAAAAGCCTAACTCCGCCCTTCGTAAAGTCGCTCGTGTGCGTCTTACCAATGGCATTGAAGTCACGGCTTACATTCCTGGTGAAGGTCACAACTTACAAGAACACTCCGTGGTTATGATCCGCGGCGGTCGTGTAAAAGACTTACCCGGTGTTCGTTACCACATCGTTCGTGGTACTCTTGATACGGCTGGCGTTGCTGACCGTCGTCAAGCTCGTTCTAAATACGGCGCCAAGCGTCCAAAATAATTTAACAATAAACCTGCGGAAGCGTTCGCCATGCTCTTTTTTACTCCAAAAGAGCCAGGGCTGGTGACGCTGGCGTAATGCGCATGTAAGGAGTTTACCATGCCCCGTAAAGGTCCCATTCCCAAAAGGGAAATTTTACCTGATCCATTGTATAACAGCCGTCTTGTAACAAAATTTGTGAACCGTCTCATGTATGACGGCAAAAAAGGCGCCGCTGAAAAGATTTTTTATTCTGCATTAGAAACACTTGCAGAAAAATCTGGCGAAGAAGCCATGCGTGCTTTTGAAAAAGCTCTTGAAAACGTAAAGCCTCATCTTGAAGTTAAGGCTCGTCGTGTAGGTGGTGCCACCTACCAAGTGCCCATGGAAGTTCGCCCTGACCGTCAGGTGTCTTTGTCCATTCGTTGGCTCATTAACTATGCTCGTTCCCGTGGCGAAAAAGGCATGACTGCCAAGCTTGCCGCCGAACTTTTGGACGCTTTCAACGGCCGTGGTGGCGCAGTGAAAAAGCGTGAAGACACCCACCGTATGGCGGAAGCTAACAAAGCTTTTGCCCACTATCGCTGGTAATAAGCTGCCCAAAAAGGGCAATCTGTTGCGTCAGTTAAACAATCCAAACCGCTTATGTATGTCTTTATACACTGCGCGCCTTGGATTGTTTAACTTCCTTGCATCTCACCCTTTTTGAACAGCTTATCCGCAGTAGAGTTTGTATTTTTGTGAAGACAAATACAGCTTTAAGCGGATGTAAAAAATAAGAAATATACCGTGCCTTGGGTAAAAAACCTTGGTGCGGTTCACGAATTTTTATGGCAGTTGCCATTCATTTTTCAGGAGAATAGACTATGTCAACTTCAGTTGCTAGCGATAAACAACGTAATATTGGTATTATGGCGCACATCGATGCTGGTAAAACCACCACCACCGAGCGCATATTATTTTATACTGGTGTTTCACACAAAATCGGTGAAACCCACGACGGTGAGTCCACCATGGACTGGATGGAACAAGAACAAGAGCGCGGCATTACTATTACTTCTGCTGCTACCACTTGTTTTTGGAAAGATTGCCGCGTCAACATCATTGACACCCCCGGCCACGTGGACTTTACCATTGAAGTAGAACGCTCCTTGCGTGTACTTGACGGTGCTGTGTGCGTATTTGACGCCGTTGCCGGTGTTGAACCACAATCCGAAACCGTATGGCGCCAAGCTGACCGTTATGGCGTACCCCGTATTTGTTTTGTAAACAAAATGGACCGTATCGGTGCCAACTTCTTCCGTTGCGTGGACATGATTGTAGAACGCCTTGGCGCTAAGCCCATCATGTTGCAATTGCCTATCGGTCAAGAAGACAAGTTTGAAGGCGTTGTGGACCTTGTACGTGGCGAAGCCATTACCTTTGATAAAGCTTCCAAGGGTGCAGAATTTATCATTGGACCTGTTCCTGCTGAATTGAAAGAACTCTTCGACGAAAAACGCTTTGAAATGATTGAAGCTGTTGCTGAAGAAGACGAAGCCCTCATGGAAAAATATCTTGGCGGCGAAGAGCTTACCGAAGAAGAAATCATTTCCTGCATTCGTAAAGCCACCATCAATCAAAGCATTGTGCCTGTAATGTGCGGTTCTGCTTTCCGTAACATGGGCGTACAACCACTGCTTGACGCTGTTGTGGATTACTTGCCTTCCCCCATCGACATTCCTCCCATGAAGGGTCATGACCCCCGTGATGAAGAAAAAATCATTGAATGCCCTTGCAACGACAAAGAACCCTTCGCTGGTCTTGTGTTCAAGCTCTTCTCTGACCCCTTCATCGGTCACTTGTCCTTTGTGCGTATTTATTCCGGTTATGTAGAGTCCGGCAGCAGCGTGCTTAATGCCAATACCGGCAAGAAAGAACGTGTGGGTCGTATCCTCAAGATGCACGCCAACAAGCGTGAAGACATCAAAGGCGCTGGCGCTGGTGACATTGTTGCTCTTGTGGGCTTGAAGCTTGCTTCTACCGGTGACACCCTCTGCGAAGAAAAGCGTCCAGTTATCCTTGAGTCCCTTGACATTCCAGAGCCAGTTATCGAAGTAGCCATTGAGCCTAAAACTAAGAGCGATCGTGACGCTTTGTCCGCTGCGCTTAACAAGCTTGCTAAGGAAGATCCATCCTTCCGTGTAAAGGGCGATGAAGAAACCAACCAAACCCTCATTGCGGGTATGGGTGAATTGCACCTTGAAATTATTGTTGACCGCCTCGTGCGTGAGTTCAGCGTGAACGCTAACGTGGGTAAACCCCAAGTAGCCTATCGTGAAACCATTTCTAAACCAGCTAAGTCTGACATGAAGCACGCCAAGCAATCCGGTGGTCGTGGTCAATACGGTCACTGCGTCATTGAAGTGGAACCAAACCCAGCTGGTGGTTATGAGTTTGTTAACTCCATTACTGGCGGTGTTATTCCTAAAGAATACATCCCAGCCATCGACAAGGGTATCAAAGACGCCATGAAGAGCGGCGTAATTGCCGGCTTCCCCACCGTTGACCTTAAAGTTAACCTTGTGTTCGGCTCTTACCACGACGTGGACTCCTCTGAGCAAGCCTTCTATGTAGCCGGTTCCATGGCTATTAAAGATGCTATGGCTAAAGCTTCCCCAGTGCTCCTTGAGCCTATCATGGACGTAGAAGTGGTAACCCCAGAAGAATTCCTTGGCGACGTTATGGGCGACTTGAACGGCCGTCGCGGTCGTGTGCAAGGCATGGAAGCTCGTGGTTCCGGCGCTCAAAGCGTTCGTTGCCAAGTTCCTCTTTCTGCCATGTTTGGTTATGCTACGGACCTTCGTTCTAAAACTCAAGGCCGTGCTACCTTCAGCATGCAGTTTGATCACTACGAAAAAGTGCCAGCTTCTATAGCTGAAGAAATCCAAGCCAAAAAAGGCTAATTTTTAGCTAAACTATATTCTCTTGAGGGGGGAAAGGGGAAACTTTTGCTAGCGCCAAAAAGTTTTCCCCTTTCCCCCCTCAAAC